>NZ_JBNNVS010000012.1:0-139480 GCF_050280665.1 Pseudomonas sp. NPDC089547
CTGGTCGGTCTGCATCACCTGGCGTGCCTGGGCCTTGTCTTCGAGGAATTCGAGGATCGAGGTCGGCACGCGGAACAACCTGATTGTAGTGGATCGAGAAACCGTGGGAGAAGGCCAGGGTAGCGCCTTTCTTGATGTTCGGCTCGATTTCGTTCTTGTACAGAGCACCCTGGAACTCGTCCGGGGTCAGGATCATGACCAGGTCAGCCGCAGCGACAGCGGTAGCAACGTCGGCAACTTTCAGGCCGTGGGCTTCAGCCTTGGCAACGGTAGCCGAACCTTTACGCAGACCGACGGTAACGTCTACACCGGAGTCTTTCAGGTTGCACGCCTGAGCGTGGCCCTGGGAGCCGTAACCGATGATGGCGACTTTCTTGCCCTGGATGATGGAAAGGTCGCAGTCTTTATCGTAGAAAACTTTCATGAAAATACCCCTGGTTATATCTCGGCCCCTGCGGAGCCATCGCTAATTTTTGAATTTAGATGCTGAGCACTTTGTCGCCACGGGCAATGCCGGTAACGCCGCTGCGCACGGTTTCGAGAATCGATGCAGTGCCGATTGCCTGGATGAAGCTGTCCAGTTTGTCGCTGGTACCGCTCAGTTGTACGGTGTACACGCTGGCGGTCACGTCGACGATCTGGCCACGGAAGATATCCGTGGTGCGCTTGATCTCGGCGCGCTGGGCACCGGTGGCCTTGACCTTGACCAGCATCAGTTCACGCTCGATGTGAGCGCTTTCCGACAGGTCGACAAGCTTGACCACTTCGACCAGCTTGTTCAGGTTCTTGGTGATCTGTTCGATCACTTCGTCATGGCCAACGGTGGTCAGCGTCAGACGCGACAGGGTCGGGTCTTCGGTCGGCGCCACGGTCAGGCTTTCAATGTTGTAGTTGCGCTGGGAGAACAGGCCGACCACGCGGGACAGAGCACCTGGTTCGTTTTCCAGCAGCAGGGAAATGATGTGCCGCATATCAGGTACGCTCCGTCTTGCTCAGCCACATGTCACGCATCGAGCCATCCTTGATCTGCATCGGATAGACGTGCTCACTGCGGTCAACCGCGATGTCGATGAACACCAGGCGGTCCTTCATCGCAAACGCTTCTTCCAGCTTCGGCTTGAGGTCCTTCAGGCTGGTGATGCGGATACCCACATGACCATAGGCCTCGGCCAGCTTGATGAAGTCAGGCAGCGATTCGACGTACGAATGCGAGTGACGACCGTTGTAGGCCATGTCCTGCCACTGGCGGACCATGCCCAACACACCGTTGTTCAGGTTGACGATCTTCACCGGCAGGCCGTACTGCATGCAGGTGGACAGCTCCTGGATGTTCATCTGGATGCTGCCTTCGCCGGTCACGCAGGCTACGTCCTGGTCCGGGAAGTTGAGCTTGACGCCCATCGCCGCCGGGAAGCCGAAGCCCATGGTGCCCAGGCCACCGGAGTTGATCCAGCGGTTCGGCTTGTTGAAGCGGTAGTACTGCGCCGCGAACATCTGGTGCTGGCCCACGTCGGAGGTGACGAAGGCGTCGCCATTGGTCACTTCGCACAGGGTCTCGATGACTTTCTGCGGCTTGATGACGTTGCCGTCGCCCTTGTCGTAAGGGAACAACTCGCCATTGCCACGCCATTCGTTGATCTGCTTCCACCAGGCATCCAGCGCAACCTTGTCAGGTTGCTCGCCGATTTCCTTGAGGATGCCGAGCATTTCGTTGAGCACGCTGTCGACCGGGCCTACGATCGGCACGTCAGCCTTGATCATCTTGGAAATCGACGCCGGGTCGATGTCGACATGAATGATCTTGGCGTTCGGGCAGAACTTGGCCGGGCCATTGACCACGCGGTCATCGAAACGCGCACCAACGGCGAAGATCACGTCGGCATTGTGCATGGCCATGTTGGCGGTATAGCTGCCGTGCATGCCGAGCATGCCGAGGAACTGCGGGTCGGTCCCCGGGAAGCCGCCCAGACCCATCAGGGTGTTGGTGACTGGCAGGTTCAGCGACTTGGCAATTTCGGTCAGGGGTTCGGAGCCACCGCCGAGGATCACGCCACCACCGGCGTAGACGATCGGGCGCTTGGCTGCCAGCAGCATCTCGGCAGCTTTGCGGATCTGGCCGGAGTGGCCGCGGACCGCCGGGCTGTAGGAGCGCAGCTTGACCTTTTTCGGGTAGACGTATTCGAACTTCTCAGCCGGGTTGGTCATGTCTTTTGGAATGTCGACCACGACTGGACCTGGGCGACCGGATTGCGCCAGGTAGAACGCTTTTTTCAGAACTTCCGGGATCTCTGTCGGGTTCTTGATCATGAAGCTGTGCTTCACGATCGGCCGCGAGATACCGATCATGTCGGTTTCCTGGAAGGCATCGGTACCCACCATGGTGCTAGGCACCTGGCCGGACAGGATGACCATCGGAATCGAATCCATGTAGGCGGTGGCAATGCCGGTAATGGCATTGGTCGCGCCCGGGCCGGAGGTCACCAGCACCACACCGGCCTTGCCGGTGGCGCGGGCGTAGCCGTCCGCCATATGGGTTGCCGCCTGCTCGTGACGTACCAGGATGTGTTCCACTTCCGGTTCTTTGAACAGGGCGTCGTAAACATGCAGGAGAGCACCACCAGGGTACCCGTAGATGTGCTTAACGCCTTCGTCACGCAAGAAGCGGACGACCATCTCAGCGCCAGATAAAAGCTCCACGTTGTTCACCTCTAAAACGCCAGAATACCGTCCCTAGTGGACGGGTCTTAATAGGTTTACTGCCAAGCAGAGCATGAGCGAAAACGTCAGCACTGACTGAGCAAGTATTGGGAGCGCCCCAGAGTGTTGCGGGGTTTTCCCACCCAGCGCGAGGTAACGCGTTGCGGGGTGTAACAGGTCGGTGCGGGTGTGCACCTCATGATCTGCTTAGCGGGTCTGCTTCTGGCAGTCCCTCTACAGCGGAAGTTGGATTCTTGTGATTCGGCGGCCACAAGTCAAGAAAAATTATTGCCAATATTTCCCCAAGATGAATTCCTGCCACCACTAAAAATCGCTTCAGCAGCAGAAACAATAAGATTTCCATAAAAAAGGGCCACAATCTGCGGCCCTTGAAGGAAAAACTGAAGAAATCAGGCGGAAGGAGCGATCAATTGGTCAAAAGCTGCCAACAGGCGGCGCAGCTCGCGACTTTGCTCCGGCCGGTCGGTAAACACGGTTTCGGCCATGACCAGGATGCTGGAGGCATTGGGCAACGGATGGCCCAGCTCGATGATGATCTTCATGCGTGGCAGGAAGATCCATTGCAGCCACTGCTCGAAACTGAGGCTATCGACCGCGAACGGCACTGTGCTGGCCAGTGCTTCGTCGCTGGGTGGCTCGTCATCCCACCAGCCTTGCACCTGCAGCTCACGTTCGATCAGCAGCAGGTGGTCGGCGATATCCAGAATGCGTTGTTCGATCATCACGAATTGACCCGTGCCTTTTGCCGGGCAAGGGCTGCGCCTGCGCTGTCACCCTGCTTTTCTCGGGCCTGGGCAATGGTATTCCACAGCTCGGCCTGCAGGCTCGGGCGGCCATTGGCGTAAGTCAGGGCACGACGCGCCAGCTGCTCGGCCTGCGCCGGGTCACCTTGCGACAGGCGTACCTGGGCCAGGCGATACAGCACTTGCGGCTCGCGCGGGGCAATGCGCTGGGCACGCTCCAGGCTCGAAGCGGCGCCATTGAAGTCACCACTGCCCTGCTGGGTCTGCGCGGTGGTCAAAAGTGCCAGCACCGGCCCGTCCAGTTGCTCGTCGGCCGACAGGCCACCGGCGGCGCTGCGCGGAATACCGGTCGGCGCGCTGGTGCTTTGCGGCGCACTGTTCATCGACGCGATGTCGAACGGTTCGTCGGCGATCGGGTTGGGGTTTGTAGTCATCGGCGCCGAAGTTACCGGGCCGGTGGTAATTGGCCCTGGCGTAATTGGCGACGTACTGATGGGGGCTGCACCATTGGCCGCCGGGAACGTCTGGATGCCTGATGCCCCAGCGCCCTGCGGAATCATCACGGTGACGCCGGAGTCTTCTGGCAAGGACTGCGCCTGGGCAGTCCCGTTGTTCATGCCTGCGACCGGGGCACGTGTTTGCACACGCTCGCTGTTGGAAACACGGGTGCTCGAATCGACCACCGGAATATTGCCACGCGGAACGCTGGAGCACCCCTGGAGCACAGCCAACGCCGTCACGGCAGGAAACAGCCACTTGTTCACGTCACACCTCATCAATGCAGCCTGTGCTTAATTCATCCAGCCCTTGACCCAGTCCATGACCGATTCAGCTGGATCCTGCTCGCCGCCACAGGTTGCGCCGGCGGGCGGTTCACTGCCGCGAATATACGGCATCTGCACCGCTCCCGGACAGCTGCCATCAGACCCATGGCCAGTGTAGGGGTCGATCCAGGCCTGGACTACGTTGTCAGGTTGCGGCATGTCCAGCGGCAGCGGATCGGCCTTCTTCATGAAGCTGGTCCACACCTGCAAGGCCCCGGTGGCACCGGTAAATGGCGTTTTGCCGTTATCGTCACGGCCCATCCACACCACGGCCAGCAGGTCCTGGCTGAAGCCGGAGAACCAGCTGTCGCGCGAGTCGTTACTGGTACCGGTCTTGCCGGCCAGGGTCAGCGAGCGCGGCAGGGTGTTGTACACCGAGCGCCCGGTACCTTCACGCATTACCCGTTGCATGGCGTTCTGCACCAGGTAGATGGCGCCCGGGTCGAAGGTTTGCTGGATCTGGAACGGGTAGCGCTTGAGCGGCTCGCCCTCGGCGGTGAGCACGCTGCGAATACCGCGCATCGGCGTGTTGAAACCGCCATTGGCGATGGTCTGGTACATGGTAGCGACCTGCATCGGCGACATGCCACCGGCACCCAGCAACATGGCCGGGAAGGCTGGCCAGTCGACATTGACCCCCAGTCGACCAATGGTCTTGATCACATTGGGCACACCCACTTCCAGGCCGAGCTTGGCGGTCGACAAGTTGTACGAGTTGGCCAGGCCCTGGTACAGGTAGATGGTGCCATGGGGGCGACGGTCGTAGTTTTGCGGGCGCCAGACCTGGCCGTCGGCCCCTTTGACCGAGAACGGCTCGTCCTGCACCCAGCTGGTCAGGGTGTACTTGCTCGGCTGTTCCAGCGCCGTCAGGTACACCGAAGGCTTGACCAGCGAGCCAATCGGCCGCACAGCGTCGATGGCCCGGTTGAAGCCGGCAAAACCTGCCTGGCGGCTGCCGATAAGCGCCTGCACTTCACCGGTTTCCGGGTTGGTCACGACCATTGCCGACTCCACCTCGTCAGCGCCCTTGCGCCCGGCCAGGCGCTTGAAGGTCTCGCTCATCGAGGTTTCGGCCTTCATCTGCAGGATCGGGTCGAAGCTGGTGAAGATGCGCAGCCCTTCTTCGGTCAAGTCCTCGTCGCGGTAGTCCTGGCGCAGCTGACGCTTGACCAGGTCGAGGAACGCCGGGAACGAGCTGTCGGCCAGGCTGCCACGCTTGGTGACGCCCAGCGGCATCTTCTTCGCTGCATCAACTTCTGCCTGGCTGGCCACACCCTGCTCGGCCACCAGGTCGAGTACCAGGTTGCGACGCGCCAGGGCGCGATCAGGGTAACGCCGCGGGTTGTAGTAGGACGGCCCCTTGACCATGCCCACCAGCAAGGCGATCTGGTGCAGTTTCAGCTCGGACAGCGGCTGGCTGAAGAAGAACTGGCTAGCCAGGCCAAAGCCATGTACGGCACGCTGGCCATCCTGGCCTACGAACACCTCATTGAGGTAGGCCTCAAGGATTTCACGCTTGTCGTAGTGCAACTCGAGCAGCATGGCCATCATCGCCTCGGTCAGCTTGCGGCTGAGGCTGCGTTCGCTACTGAGGTAGAAGTTCTTCACCAACTGCTGGGTCAGGGTACTGCCGCCCTGGCGCATCGAACCGGAAGAAGTGTTGACCCACATTGCCCGGGCGATGGACTTGGGCGACACACCATGGTGGCTGTAGAAATCGCGGTCTTCAGTCGCCACCAGGGTTTCGAGCAGGTACTTGGGCACCTGGTCGATCTTGATCAGGATGCGGTCTTCGAGGTTTTTCGGGTAGATACCGCCGATCATCAGCGGCTCCAGGCGCACCACGTCGAGTGCCTTGCCGTTGGCGCCGGCAAGGCCCGCCACGTAATCACCCGAGAAACGCACGCGCACGAATTGCGCCGGCTCCATGCCCTCATAGAACTGGAAACCACGGGTGTTCAGGTCGACGGTATTGCCGTTGACTGCCGCCGCACCCGGCCCGTTGGCCGCGCTTTCACGCCGGTAACCGAGCGCATCGAGTTCGGTGAGGAAGTCGTTCTTGCTCAGTTTCTGGCCGGTGAACAGCTCCAGCGGACGGGCATACACCTTGGCAGGGATGGTCCAGCGCTTGCCGGAGAACTTCTCCTGGACAACGGCATCGAGGTAAACCGCGAAGCCGGCAACGATCACCAGGCCTACCAGGCTGAGCTTCAAAGCCCAGCCCAGCCAGGCGCGGGAGCGGCCGGTCGGGCGTTTCTGAGGGGTACGGGGATTTCGGGTTCGGGTCATGGCGGCGGATTATACGCACTTTATAAAGGCTGGGCAGACGGCCCGGCGGTAGGCAGGGACGGCACCATTGACCATAATGGCGCACTCGAATTCCCTGCCCCGGATGGATTTCCCGTGAGCCAAGCCCTTATCACTGCGTTGCAGAACCCAGCCCTCTACCCTCACCCCGTGGATGGGTTCCAGCTCATCGAGACGCATATCTCCTGGGTACTGCTCACCGGCGAGTACGCCTACAAGATCAAGAAACCGATGAACTTCGGCTTCCTCGACTTCACCAGCCTGGACCAGCGCCAGCATTTCTGTAACGAAGAGTTGCGCCTGAACCAGCGCATGACCGATGACCTGTACCTTGAAGTACTACCGGTTACCGGTAGCATCGATGCGCCGCAGATCGGTGGCGAAGGCGAGGCTATCGAATACGCGCTGAAAATGCGCCAGTTCCCTCAGGGGCAGATGCTCAGCACCCTGCAGGCCAACGGCGAACTGAATGCCGCGCACATCGACCAGATGGCCCGGCAAATCGCCGAGTTCCACCTGCAGACCCCCAAGGTACCTGCCGAGCAGCCCTACGGTTCGCCTGAAAGCGTCATGGCCCCGGTCGAGCAGAACTTCGAGCAGATCCGCCCGTTCCTCAGCGACAAGGCTGACCTGCAGCAACTGGACAACCTGCAGGCCTGGGCACGGAGCAGTTTCGAGCGGCTGCAAGGCCTGTTCGCCTCGCGCAAGGCCAATGGCTTCACCCGCGAGTGCCATGGCGACATCCATCTGGGCAACGCCACCCTGATCAATGGCCAGGTGGTGATCTTCGACTGCATCGAGTTCAACGAACCGTTCCGCAAGACCGATGTCTGGGCCGACACCGGCTTCCTCGCCATGGACCTGGAAGATCGCGGCCTCAAGTGCCTGGCACGGCGCTTCATCAGCCAGTACCTGGAGCTGACCGGCGATTACGAAGGCCTGGAAGTGCTCAACTTCTACAAGGCCTATCGCGCCCTGGTACGCGCCAAGGTTGCGCTGTTCAGCATGCCGGCCAACGCCGATGGCGTTCAACGGGCCACCACCCTGCGCACCTACCGCAACTACGCCAACCTGGCAGAAAGCTACAGCGCCATTCCTTCGCGCCTGCTGGCCATCACCCATGGCGTCTCGGCTGTGGGCAAGAGCCATGTAGCGATGCGCCTGGTGGAGGCCCTGGGCGCCATTCGCGTGCGCTCCGATGTCGAGCGCAAGCGCCTGTTCGGCGAACAGCCGCAGGCTGAAGCCGGCCAGCTGAGCAGCGGTATCTACGACCAGAACGCCAATGCAGCGACCTACCAGCGCCTGCACGAAGTGGCAGCTACGGTGCTGCGTGCCGGCTTCCCGGTGGTGCTTGATGCCACCTACCTGAAGCGTGAGCAGCGCCAGGCTGCGGCAGATGTTGCCAGCCAGACAGGGGTGCCGTTCCTGATCCTTGACTGCCATGCACCGGATGCGGTGATTGCAAGCTGGCTGGAACAGCGCCAGGCAGAGAACAGCGACCCGTCGGATGCCACACTGGAAGTGGTCAAGGCCCAGCAGGCCAGCCGTGAGCCGCTGGATGCGCAGGAGCGGGTGCAAAGCACCCAGGTCGATACCCAGACCGCCGGCAGCATGGACCAGGTGATCGAGCAGATTCGCCAGCGCTTGCCTGGGCTGTAAGCTCGCAGTGTGCCTGTGCCGGCCCTGTCGCCGGCACAGGCTACTGACTAAAGGCAGCTCATCGCCCCGATGGCAAAAGGCCGCGCATTTCCCAACCCCCGCTACACTCTTCTCTGACCTGCTCGCGATTTATCCCCCAGACCCGTTCAGCCATCGCAAGGAGGCTAGATGAACGATGAATTGCAGCACCTGAAGAACCTTGGCAAGACCTCTGCGCAGTGGCTGCATGCTGCCGGCATCCACAGTGCATCGGATCTGCGTCGCCTGGGTGCGGTGGGTGCATACCAGGCCGTGAAGACTCGAGGGTTCCGCGCATCCAAGGTGCTGTTGTATGCCATTGAAGGCGCCCTGCTGGACATGCACTGGAACGATTTGCCGCTCGAACGCAAAGAAGCGCTCAACCAACAACTGGACGCGAAAAGCCCTGCGCAAAAAAATCCAAAATAATCGTGGAAAAGGGATTGACGGCTAAATGAGAATTGTTATGATTATCACAACTAGTCGCGAGACTGGTTGGATAAACTAAGAGCCCCTGGTTCGGACTCTCAGATTATCTCCTCATCAGGCTAATCACGGTTATTGACCCGGCATTTTGCCGGGTCTTTTTTTGCCTGTAGGTTTTGTGCCGCCTTGCCCGGCCATGCCAGCGCTCACGTTACTGACGAAACTGCGCGCAATAATCCTGCTCCGGCATCGCCGCCGTGTACCACACGTAATCAGCCTCGCCTGGTTCAACCTGTTCGCCCACCTCGGCAAGCAGCAGCACCTTGCTCTCCCCCGATGCGCCCAGGTCAGCCAGATGCAACGGCACGCCCAGGTCCTTGCGCGCGTGATAAGCCCCAGCAAACAGTAACGCCGGCTGCGGTGCTGCCAGCAAGCGCTCGGCCATGCGCCGGTCGCGCTGTTGCTGCACGGCCAGCATCGCCGGCAACTGGCTTTCAGGCAGCATCCCGCAATGCCCGGCGCGCACCTGCTCCAGCAAGGCAGCCTTTACCGCCGGTGCATTGGACTTGTCGCCCTTTAACGAAGCTGGCTGCCGATAGGCCTGGCGCATTTCGCCAGGCGACAGGTTGGCCGCCAGCAGGGGCACTCGCTGCTGCAAGGCTTCACGCACGATCGGCCCGTACAGCTGCCAATCCCAACCCTCCTGCCAGGCCAGCGCCTTGGGCAAGTCTGCCGGCACGGGCCGCCCCTCAACCTTGTCGACCAGCGGTTGCTGCTCGGGCTGGAGCATTTCCAGCAAGAGGCTGCCTTGCGCACGCTGCCCCTGCAAAGCGCGCAGCAGCCACAGTTGCAGCGCATGATGGTCCGGGTTGTCGTGCTTTTCGCCCACCAGTACCCGGGGCGCGCCTGCCAGGCGCTGCACGAGTTGTTCAGGGCTGATCACCTGCCCGCTGGCTAAGTCGATAACGTGCCCCAACTCGGCATGCGTGCGCCCCTCACTGCTCTGCCAGGGGGGCAACGGCGGCAGGCTGGCCTGGCAGCCACCCAGCGCCAGCAGCAGGCAAAGCGAGAAACCGAAAAGCAGCGGATGACGCATTGGCAGTACCTCCATGTCATTCACACATTTGCCTGGCCTGCACCGATCCCCCAGGTTCAAAGTGAACCCGAAGCCAGTGCAGTACCTGTGGGAGCGGGCGTGCCCGCGAAGCAGGCAACGCGGTGGATGGCACCGGCTTTGCCGGTGTTCGCGGGCAAGTCGGATCGCCGCACCGCCGCTCCCACAGGGATTCGCGCCAGCTTTTAGAAATTGAGCAAGACAGTTGCTCCCACAAGCACCACGCAATATGCATCTCAGCGGGCGATGATCAGCGGATGCCCACGCTCCGGGTGCGCCTGCACCAGCACATCGATCCCGTATACCGCCTTCAACGCCGCCGGTGTCAGCACCGCCTCGGGCGAGGCAAACGCATGGCAGCGGCCCTGCTCCAGCAAAAGGATTCGATCACAGTAGCGCGCTGCCAGATTCAGGTCATGCAGAATCACCAGCACTGCGGCGCCACGGTCAGCGAAGCGGCGCACCGATTCCAGGGTAGTGTGCTGGTGCAGTGGGTCGAGCATCGAGGTCGGCTCGTCGAGCAGCAGCGTACAACCCTCCTCGCCAGGCCATAGCTGCGCCAGCACGCGGGCCAGGTGCACCCGCTGTCGCTCACCACCGGACAACGCCAGGTAACTGCGCTCCACCAGGTGCCAGGCATCCGCCGCCTGCAACGCTGCTTCGACAATTTCCGCATCGCGCCGCTGCCCGGTGCCATGGGGCATGCGGCCCATGCTCACCACTTCCTCGACCCGGAACGAGAAACCCAGGCTGGACACCTGTGGCAGTACCGCCAGGCGCTTGGCCCGCTCCTGTCCAGGCCAATCGGTCAAGGGCCGCCCTTGTAGCGTCACCCGCCCACGGTCGGGCGCCAGTTCGCCACACAACACACTCAGCAGGCTGCTCTTGCCGGCACCATTGGGGCCCAGCACACCCACCACCTGCCCAGGGTTCAGCTGCAAGTGAATGTCGTGCAGCACCTCATTGCTTCCCCGCCGCAGGTGCAGGCCTTCCACTTGCAACATCAGCTGCGCCCTCGTATCAGCAGGAACAGAAAGAACGGCGCACCGATAAAGGCCGTGACAATACCAATCGGCAACTCGGCAGGCGCCAGCAGCAGCCGCGCCGCCAGGTCGGCGAACAGCATCAGCACGCCCCCCGCCAGTAGCGATGCGGGTAGCACCACACGATGATCAGGCCCGGCCAGCAAGCGCACCAGGTGCGGCACCACCAGGCCGATAAAACCGATCAGCCCCGCAGCAGCCACTGCCGCCCCCACGCCCAGTGCCGTGCAAAACACCAGTTCGCGCTTGAGCCGCTCCACATCAACCCCGAGGTGACGCGCCTCCGACTCACCCAGCAACAAGGCATTCAGCGCCTTGGCCCGGCGCGGCAGCCACACCGCCACGCCTGTCGCCACCAACAGCAAAGGCCATAGCCGCTCATAGCTGGCGCCATTCAGGCTGCCAAGGTTCCAGAAGGTCAGGGTGCGCAGGGTGGCATCGTCGGCGAGGTAAGAGAACAGCCCCACGGCCGCACCACCCAGCGCGGTCATGGCCACGCCTGCCAACAGCATCGTCGCCACATTGGTCTGCCCATCGCGCCGCCCCAGGCGGTAGACCAGCGCAGTTACCCCAAGCCCCCCGGCAAAAGCGCAAAACGACAGCAGGTAGGGCGCAAAAGCATCCGGCATGCCGCCAAACCAGGCTCCACCGACAATGGCAACCGCTGCACCCACAGCTGCCCCGGCGGCAACCCCCACCAGCCCTGGGTCGGCCAGCGGGTTGCGAAACAGCCCCTGCATGGCCACCCCGGACAGCGCCAGCACCGCGCCCACTGCCAGCCCCAGCAGGGTACGCGGCAGGCGAATCTGGCCAAGGATCATCTCGGCCTGCTGCAGGCCGTCAGCCGCAATCGGCAGCCCCAGCAGGCGCAGGCCGGCACGCAGGGTATCGAACAGCGGCAGGCTGACCGGCCCCAGCGCCAACGACAACCACACCGCCAACAGGCACAACAGGCTCAGGCAAATGAACAACGTACGTGGCTGGACCCGCTGCTTCATTGCGCGAAGCTGGCCTTGGCTGCCGGGTAGAAGCTGGCTGCCAGCGATGCCAATGTCACCGGCAGGCGTGGCCCAAGCCCGCCGACCAACAGCGTCGGGTCAAGCGATACCAGGCGTTTCTCGCGCACGGCGCGCGACGCCGCCAGTGCGGGGTTTTCTTTCAGCAGCGCCTGCAAGGCCTGCTCATCGGCCAGCGCCCGGTCAGAAAACACGATCACATCCGGGTCCAGCGCCGCCAAGGCTTCATTGGAGAAGTTCTTGTAGCCCTGATGCTCTGCCAGGTTGTGCCCACCTGCCTGTCCCAACAGCCAGTCACCTGCCGTGCCCTGGCCAGCGATCAGCGGCTTGGCCCCGGCATGCCCAACCAGCAGTAGCACCCCAGGTGCCTTTTGCCCGGCCTGAGCCTGCTTGACCTTGGCCTGCAACGCCTCGATTTGCTGGTGGTAACCCGCCGCCAACGCCGAAGCTTGCTGCTCTGCGCCAAGCAACTGCCCCAGCTGCTTGAGGTTTTCATCCACCGCCGCCAGCTCGGCCTTGCTGGAGAACAACTCGACCCGCACACCCGCCTTGCGAATTTGCGCCAGCACCGGCGGCGGGCCCATCTCCTCGGTTCCCACCAGTACATCCGGGCGCAGGCTGAGGATGCCTTCAGCCGACAACTGCCGCTGGTATCCCACACTAGGCAGTGATTTCAACGATGCCGGGTGCTGGCTGGTGGTATCCACGCCAACCAGCCGTGCTTCACCGCCCAGGGCGGTTATCCACTCACTCAATGCGCCGCCGGCGCTGACCCAGCGTTGCGGCAGCTCGGCCGCCAGGGCCTGGGTAGAGAGCACAAGGCTTGCGCACAGGGCGAGCAAGGCGACAGGACGGCGCATCATCGGGTTCCTTCTGAAGGCGGACCGCGCGCCTTGTGGCGGGCGGCAGAACTGCGCACCATAGGTAGCCGGGCGCAGCGAATGCGGGCAATTTGATAATTATTCGCATTGACGCGTCAAGCCACTATCTGTTTCATGAGTCGTTCTTGCCATGCACTTCCTTTGTACCTCCCACGGCCTGGCCGAAGGCCAAAGCCGCGCCTTCAGCGTAGACGGCGTCGAACTGTTCGGCGTGCGCCGCCAAGGCCAGGTGTTCCTCTACCGCAACCATTGCCCACACCGCGGCATCGCGCTGAACTGGGCGCAAGATGCGTTTCTCGATGACAGCGCCAGCCTCATCCATTGCGCCCACCATGGCGCGCTGTTCCTGATTGAGAATGGCGAGTGCGTGTCGGGGCCCTGCGAGGGTGAACAACTGCAAGCCCTGGGCTGTCACGAAGACAGCCAAGGCATCTGGCTCACGGCGTGAGCAACACTGGCAGGCGGCGATCAATCACGATGCCTTGTGCATCCAGGCGGGCGCCGTATGCCAGCACCTCCACCCCATCCGCCACCGCAGCACGCAGGGCTTGGGCGTAGCCCGCGTCGATTTCCTCGGCCGGGCGCACGGCGTCGACACCGGTCAGGTTCACACAATACAGCTGCACCGCCCGTATGCCCTGCCGGGCCAGTTTGGCCAGCTCGCGCAGGTGCTTCGCCCCGCGTTGGGTCACTGCATCGGGAAAAGCCGCGACCGGGCTGTCGGGGTAGCCCAGGGTCACGCTTTTGACCTCGACATAGGCCGGCACCCCGTCAAACTCCAGGCGAAAGTCGATCCGGCTGCCTTCCTCGCCGTAGGCCACTTCACGCTTGAGCACAGTGAAACCGGCCAGTTCGGCAATGGCACCTGCCCGCAGCGCCTCTTCAACCAACGCATTGGCCCGCCCGGTATTCACACAGGCCAGCCTACCCTGCGGGGTTTCACTGATCTCCCAGGTACCTGGCAGCTTGCGCTTGGGATCGTTGGAGCGGCTGAACCACACCTGCCCGCCTTCACGCATGCAGTTGAGCATGGAGCCGGTGTTCGGGCAGTGGATGGTCAACTGTTCGCCACTGGGCAGTTCGATATCCGCCAGAAACCGTTTGTAGCGGCGCAGCAGGCGCGCCTGTTCGAGTGGGGGATAGAATTGCATCAGCCTTGCCAGCTCCGCAGGCCACGGGCAATTCGCTGTACCGCTTCCTCCAGGCGCGGCAGGCTCTGGGTGTAGGCAAAGCGCACATGGTGCCCGGCCAGGTGACGGCCAAAGTCCAGCCCCGGCGTAAAGGCCAGGTGCTCGGTTTCCAGGAAGTGTCGGCAGAAGGCGAACGCGTCACCGCCAAAGGCGCTGATATCGGCATACAGGTAGAACGCCCCTTGCGGCTCCACGGCAATGCGGAAGCCCAAGTCACGCAGGGCGGGCAACAGGTAGTCGCGGCGACGGGCAAACTCGGCGCGGCGCTCTTCGAAAATGGCCAGGGTTTCGGGTTGGAAGCACGCCAGCGCAGCATGCTGGGCCATGCTGGGCGCGCTGATGTACAGGTTTTGCGCCAGCTTTTCCAGGTCAGCCACTGCGCCAGGGGGTGCCACCAACCACCCGAGGCGCCAACCGGTCATGCCGAAATACTTGGAAAAACTATTCAGCACGAAGGCTGAGTCGTCGACTTCCAGCACGCTTGGCGCGTCCATGCCATACGTGAGGCCATGGTAGATCTCATCCACCACCAGGTGACCGTGTCGCTCATGGGTAGCGTTGGCAAGGCTGGCCAACTCATCTCGCCCCAGAACCGTACCGGTCGGGTTGGCCGGCGATGCGACCAAGGCGCCGACGGTGTCCTTGTCCCAGTAACGTTCAACCAGATCGGCGGTCAGCTGATAGTTCACGTCCGGCCCCACCGGCACCAGCTGAGCCCCGCCCTCGACCAGGCGCAGGAAGTGCCGGTTGCACGGGTAGCCCGGGTCGGCCAGCAGCCAGTGCTTGCCCGGGTCAACCAGCAGGCTGCTGGCCAGCAGCAGCGCGCCGGAGCCACCCGGGGTAATGAGAATGCGCTCCGGGTCGATACTCAGGCCATAGCGCTGACCGTAAAAGCCGGCAATGGCTTCGCGCAGGGCTGGCAGGCCACGTGCCGCGGTGTAACGGGTGTGACCAGCGGCCAGTGCGGCCTGGCCGGCCGCAACGATGGGCGCCGCCGTGGTGAAGTCCGGCTCACCGATTTCGAGGTGAATCACGTCGTGCCCGGCCGCCTGCAGCTCGTTGGCCCGGGCCAGCAGTGCCATGACGTGGAAGGGTTCGATGGCGCGGCTGCGCGCACTGTAGGGGTGGGCCATGACCTTCTCTCAATTGGGTCTAAACTGGAGATTCTACCTCTGCACGCCACCGAACGTGCGGCTCAGGCCGCTGTCAATTGCCAGTAACAGGCGGGGTAGCGCACCCCCGATCTATCTGGTAAGTTCGGCGGCTCGCAGTCGCAGGGCCGGCGGGTGCCGGAGATGGAGCAGCCTGCGCATTGGATCAGATGAGTGAGAGGCGGTCTATTCATGTCCACCGTAGAAAAGCAAAAAGCCCAGACCATGTACGGTGTCGAGCCCTACGTAGAAACCAAAGGTGAAGAGTACATGGGCGAGCCCATGAAAAAGCACTTCACCAAGCTTCTCGGCGCCTGGAAGCAAGAGCTGATGACCAGTGTGGACCGCACTGTGGACCACATGAAGGACGAAGCAGCCAACTTCCCCGACCCGGCCGACCGCGCCAGCCAGGAAGAAGAGTTCGCCCTTGAGCTGCGCAACCGCGACCGTGAGCGCAAGCTGATCAAGAAAATCGACAAGACCCTCGACAAGATCAAGGCCGACGAATACGGCTGGTGTGAGTCGTGCGGTATCGAAATCGGCCTGCGCCGCCTGGAAGCCCGTCCAACTGCGGACCTGTGCTTCGACTGCAAGGAAATTGCCGAGAAAAAGGAAAAAACGGTCGGCAAAGGCTGATCTTTCTTCCACCTGAACGGGGCGCTTTGTGCGCCCCGTTTCATTTATATGCCTAGCCTGACCATGACCGACTCCAGATACATCGGGCGTTTCGCCCCCACCCCCAGCGGCTTCCTGCACTTTGGCTCGCTGGTCGCCGCCCTGGCCTCCTGGCTTGATGCACGCGCTGTCGATGGCCGCTGGCTGCTGCGCATGGAAGACACCGACCCACCCAGGGAAATGCCCGGTGCCCGCGATGCGATCCTGCAGACCCTGGAGCGGTACGGGCTGGAGTGGGATGGCGAAGTCGTGTTCCAGAGCCAGCGGCACGACGCCTACGCTGCAGTAGTCGACCGTTTGTTCAATATGGGCCTGGCCTATGCCTGTACTTGCTCGCGCAAGCAGCTGGAAGGTTACAACGGCATCTACCCAGGCCTGTGCCGCAACGCGGGGCATGCCCGTGAAGGTGCGGCGATCCGCCTGCGCGTGCCAGAGCTGATCTACCGCTTTACCGACCGGGTGCAGGGTGATTACCAGCAACATCTGGGCCGCGAGGTGGGCGACTTCGTCATCCAGCGCCGCGATGGGCTGTATGCCTACCAGCTGGCGGTGGTGCTGGACGATGCCTGGCAAGGTGTTACCGACATCGTGCGCGGTGCCGACCTGCTCGACAACACCCCGCGCCAGCTGTACCTGCAAGAGCTGCTCGGCTTCTCGCAACCACGTTACCTGCATATACCGCTGATCGTGCAACCGGATGGGCACAAGCTGGGCAAGTCGTACCGCTCACCGCCATTGCAGGCAGAGCATGCCACGCCGCTGTTGCTGCGGGCCTTGCGGGCGCTGGGGCAGGAGGCTGACCCGGAGTTGCTGCTGGCAACACCGGCTGAAGTGTTGGCGGTAGCCCGCAAGCAGTGGCGGCCCGAGGCGATTGCGCAGCGGACCACGGTGCCAGAGGCTGATTTGCGCTAAGGCCCTGATCTGTCTGGCAAACGCGGTCCCTGTAGGAGCGGCCTTGTGTCGCGATGGGCTGCAAAGCAGCCCCGGCAATGTGTGCAGCGAAGCGGAAAGCCTGGGGCCGCTGCGCGCCCCATCGCGACACAAGGCCGCTCCTACAGGGATCGTGCAAGCTGAAAACCAAACGCCCAACCGAAAAATCAAAAGCCCAACAAATTCAAACCCTTGGCGAACACTGTGGATTCCCGCTAGCATCCCCCCCGCCATTTGCGCCAATAATAAGTCCAAGCCCGCAGCGCCCAACCATCGAGGCCAGCATGTACATCTATCGTTTGGTCCTGCTTCTGGTCGTGGGGATCTACTTGTTCTCCCCGGCCATCATGGACTGGTGGATCGAACCGACCGGAGCCTGGTACCGCCCCTACCTGCTCTGGCTGATCCTGATCGTCGTCACCTTTATCCTGCAGAGCCAACGAGATGCCGATGAGCTTTAGCCTGACCCAGATGATCCTGATCAGCGCCGGGTACCTCATGGTGCTGTTCGGCGTGGCCTGGATCAGCGAGCGGGGGTTGATCCCGCGTTCGATCATTCGCCACCCGCTCACCTACACCCTGTCGCTGGGCGTGTACGCCAGTGCCTGGGCCTTCTATGGTTCGGTGGGCCTGGCCTACCAGTACGGCTACGGCTTCCTTGCCTGTTACCTGGGGGTGTCCGGCGCATTCCTGCTGGCGCCGGTGCTGCTTTACCCGATCCTCAAGATCACTCGCACCTACCAGCTGTCATCGCTGGCCGACCTGCTGGCATTCCGTTTCCGCAGCACCTGGGCCGGCGCATTGACCACCATCATCATGCTGATCGGCGTGCTGCCTTTGCTGGCCCTGCAGATCCAGGCTGTCGCCGACTCGATCAGCATCCTCACTGGCGAGCCGGTCAAGGCCCGGGTGGCCTTCGCCTTCTGTACGCTGATCATCCTGTTCACCATCTTCTTCGGCTCGCGGCACATCGCCACGCGGGAGAAGCATGAAGGGCTGGTGTTCGCCATTGCCTTCGAGTCGGTGATCAAGCTGCTGGCGCTCGGCGGCATCGGCCTCTACGCCTTGTATGGCGTGTTCGGCGGCCCGCACGGGCTGGAAGTATGGCTGCTGCAGAACCAGACGGCCCTCGCGGCCTTGCACACCCCGCTGCAGGAGGGCCCATGGCGCACCCTGCTGCTGGTGTTCTTCGCATCGGCCATCGTCATGCCGCACATGTACCACATGGCCTTCACCGAAAACCTCAACCCGCGCTCACTGGTCAGCGCCAGCTGGGGCCTGCCGCTGTTCCTGCTGCTGATGAGCCTGGCCGTGCCGCTGGTGCTGTGGGCCGGCCTGCGCCTGGGCGCCAGCACCAACCCCGAGTACTTCACCCTGGGCCTGGGGATTGCCGCCAACAACGAGGCACTGGCACTGCTGGCCTACGTCGGCGGCCTGTCGGCCGCAAGCGGCCTGATCATCGTCACCACCCTGGCACTCTCGGGCATGGCCCTCAACCACCTGGTGCTACCGCTGTACCAGCCCCCGGCAGAGGGCAACATCTACCGCTGGCTGAAGTGGACCCGCCGTGCGCTGATCGTCGCCATCATTACCGCCGGTTTCATGTTCTACCTGACCCAGAACAACCACCAGAGCCTGGCCAACCTGGGCATCGTCGCCTTCGTCGCCACCCTGCAGTTCCTGCCCGGCGTGCTGTCGGTGCTGTACTGGCCCACCGCCAATCGCCGCGGCTTCATCGCCGGGCTGCTGGCCGGCACCCTGGTGTGGATGGTGACCATGCTGCTGCCGCTGCTGGGCAACCTGCAGGGTTTCTACATCCCGCTGCTGGACATGATCTATGTGCTGGACGACACCAGCTGGCACATGGCGGCCATTGCTTCGTTGGCGGCCAACGTGCTGCTGTTTACCCTGATCTCGCTGTTCACCAACGCCAGCAACGAAGAAGTCAGCGCAGCCGAGGCCTGTGCGGTGGATAACGTTCGCCGCCCGCAGCGCCGCGAGCTGCACGCCGCCTCGCCGCAGGAGTTTGCTACCCAGCTGGCCAAACCGCTGGGCGCCAAGGCCGCACAAAAGGAGGTGGAGCAGGCCCTGCGTGACCTGTACCTGCCGTTTGACGAGCGCCGCCCCTACGCCCTGCGCCGCCTGCGTGACCGCATCGAGGCCAACCTGTCGGGCCTGATGGGGCCGAGCGTGGCCCAGGACATGGTCGAGACCTTCCTGCCGTACAAGTCCGGTAACGAAAACTACGTGACCGAAGACATCCACTTCATCGAAAGCCGCCTGGAAGACTACCACTCGCGCCTGACCGGCCTGGCGGCCGAGCTCGATGCCCTGCGCCGCTACCACCGCCAGACCCTGCAAGAACTGCCCATGGGCGTGTGCTCACTGGCCAAGGATCAGGAAATCCTGATGTGGAACAAGGCCATGGAAGAGCTGACCGGCATCGCCGCCAAGCACGTGGTCGGCTCGCGCCTGGTTACCATCGGCGAGCCCTGGCGCGGCTTGCTGCAAGGCTTCATCAACGTGCCAGACGAGCACCTGCACAAGCAACGCCTGGCGCTGGACGGCCAACCGCGCTGGCTGAACCTGCACAAGGCAGCCATCGACGAGCCGCTGGCACCCGGTAACAGCGGCTTGGTACTGCTGGTGGAAGACCTCACCGAAACCCAGGCCCTGGAAGACAAGCTGGTGCATTCCGAACGCCTGGCCAGCATCGGCCGCCTGGCCGCCGGCGTGGCCCACGAAATCGGCAACCCGATCACCGGTATCGCCTGCCTGGCACAAAACCTGCGCGAGGAACGTGAAGGCGATGGCGAGATCATCGAGCTGTCCAGCCAGATCCTCGAACAGACCAAACGCGTGTCGCGCATCGTGCAGTCGCTGATGAGCTTCGCCCATGCCGGCGGCAGCCACCAGAACAGCGAGGAGCCGGTGTGCCTGGCCGAAGTGGCGCAGGACGCCATCGGTCTGCTGGCGTTGAACCGGCGCAATTTCGAAGTACAGTTCTTCAACCTCTGCGACCCGGACCACTGGGCCGAAGGGGATCCGCAACGCCTGGCCCAGGTGCTGATCAACCTGCTCTCCAACGCCCGTGATGCCTCGCCAGCCGGCAGCGCCGTGCGTGTGCGCAGCGAAGTGAGCGAGCACACCGTCGACCTTATCGTCGAGGACGAGGGCAGCGGGATACCGAAGAACATCATGGACCGCCTGTTCGAACCCTTCTTCACCACCAAGGACCCGGGCGAGGGAACCGGACTGGGGCTCGCTCTGGTCTATTCCATCGTGGAAGAGCATTATGGGCAAATCACCATCGACAGCCCGGCCGATATCGAACGGCAACGTGGCACCCGGATCCGCGTGACCCTGCCCCGGCATGTCGTAGCGACGTCCCCTGAAATTCGAGACCGTCGAGAGAATTGAATCAATGCCGCACATTCTGATCGTCGAAGACGAAACCATCATCCGCTCGGCCCTGCGCCGTCTGCTTGAGCGGAACCAGTACCAGGTCAGCGAAGCCGGCTCGGTGCAGGAAGCACAGGAACGCTTCAGCATTGCCACCTTCGACCTTATCGTCAGCGACCTGCGCCTGCCAGGCGCACCCGGCACCGAGCTGATCAAGCTCGGCCAGGGTACCCCGGTGCTGATAATGACCAGTTACGCCAGCCTGCGCTCGGCGGTGGACTCGATGAAAATGGGCGCGGTGGACTACATCGCCAAGCCCTTCGACCACGACGAGATGCTGCAGGCCGTGGCGCGTATCCTGCGCGACCGGCAGAACGCTCCCGCCGCCGCACCGGCTGCCGAGCCACGTGCCAGCAATGGCAAGGCGGCCCCTGCCGACAAAGGCAGCGCAGCAGCCGCCAATGGCGAAATCGGCATCATCGGCTCGTGCCCGCCGATGCAGGACATGTACAGCAAAATCCGCAAGGTCGCGCCCACGGACTCCAACGTGCTGATCCAGGGTGAGTCGGGCACCGGTAAAGAGCTGGTAGCCCGTGCCCTGCACAACCTGTCGCGCCGGGCCAAGGCACCGATGATCTCGGTGAACTGCGCAGCCATCCCCGAGACACTGATCGAGTCCGAATTGTTCGGTCACGAGAAAGGCGCTTTCACCGGGGCCAGCGCCGGGCGTGCGGGCCTGGTAGAAGCTGCCGACGGCGGCACACTGTTCCTCGACGAAATTGGCGAACTGCCACTGGAAGCGCAGGCTCGCCTGCTGCGCGTGCTGCAGGAAGGCGAGATTCGCCGGGTGGGCTCGGTGCAGTCGCAAAAGGTCGATGTGCGCCTGATCGCAGCAACCCACCGCGACCTGAAGAACCTGGCCAAGGCCGGCCAGTTCCGTGAAGACCTTTACTATCGCCTGCACGTCATCGCCCTGAAACTGCCCGCCCTGCGCGAGCGCGGCAGCGACGTCAACGAAATCGCCAGTGCCTTCCTCGCCCGCCAGAGCGCGCGCATCGGCCGCGACGACCTGCACTTCTCGGCTGAAGCCGAGCAGGCAATCCGTCACTACAGCTGGCCAGGTAACGTGCGTGAGCTGGAAAACGCTGTGGAGCGTGCGGTAATCCTCAGCGAGAGCGCAGAAATTTCTGCCGACCTGCTGGGCATCGACATCGAGCTGGGCGACCTGGAAGAGGACGAAATCCTCAACAATGCCCTGGTGGCAGCCAGTGCTGCCAATGCCAGCCACGAACCGACCGAGGACCTGTCGCTGGAGGACTACTTCCAGCACTTCGTGCTTGAACACCAGGACCACATGACCGAGACCGAACTGGCCCGCAAGCTCGGCGTCAGCCGCAAGTGCCTGTGGGAACGCCGCCAGCGCCTGGGCATCCCGCGGCGCAAGAGCAACGTTACCAGCGATAACTGATACGCCCGGGCGGGAGGTTCCTCCTGCCCCTTCTCTATTAGCCGTTCTGGCCTCTTCGCGGGCACGCCCGCTCCCACAGCAATTGCGAAAGCCTTGAAGGCAGTGAAATGCCTGTGGGAGCGGGCGCGCCCGCGAAGAGGCCGGCAAGGCCACCGCCCACACCCCAGGTAACACATCAGTTCCCGCAAAAATCTGTTACCCAACCTCTGGGCCGTAACAGTTCCCGAGGCGTACGGTAACGAAATTTCGACATTTTCGACCCTCGGCAAATCGCCAGAAGGCCGCAAACCCTTGAATTTACTGGGTTTGCAAAAGTTGGCACGGCACCTGCTATATGCTTAGTACAAAAACAATAACAAGCACTGCAACTCAGAATAAGAACAAGACGAAACGGCTCACGCACAATAAAAACAAGACGGCGGAGGCGCAGCTAACTGATTCTTTTGGAGAGGATGCGTGTTTGGGGCTTGCCCCACGACCAGGCAGAGAACAACAAAAACTGCACTAAAAAGCAGCGCCTGAACTGGTTGGATCATCTGATCAACGTGACATCAGCGGCCAAAGCAATCCGTTTGCTCTTAACCCCTGGATTGGGGGTCGTCCACAAGCTTCGAGATTTGTGGGCAGGGCACTCAACAAAAACAAAAAGCCCGGCAAAATAACAATAAGAGCACGCAACGACTTCTTGGGGAGCTTAGGCTCCCCTTGTCGTTTCTACCCTTCTGGCAGGCATCCTGCTACCCGCCTACACCATTCCTTGAGTAAATGCTAGAATCCCCGCCCATCATGCGGCCATTCTCCTATTCTTGGCCGAACATTCCTTCAAACAGTGCATCCCATGCTGAAGAAGCTGTTCCAGTCGTTCCGCCCGCCCGTACCGGGCCAGCACCATAGGCGCACCACGCCCGAGGTGATAAACAAGAGCCAGCACTCGCTGCAGCGCCACCAGTTCAGCCGCCATGCGGTAAACATCGTGGAGCGCCTGCAGAGCGCCGGCTACCAGGCTTACCTGGTCGGTGGCTGTGTCCGCGACCTGATGCTGGGCATCACGCCGAAAGATTTCGACGTCGCCACCAGCGCCACCCCCGAACAGGTCCGTGCCGAATTCCGCAACGCGCGCATCATTGGTCGCCGCTTCAAGCTGGTCCACGTGCATTTCGGCCGTGAGATCATCGAAGTCGCTACCTTCCGCGCGCCCCATTCCGAAGACGATCAGGGTGATACCCACCGTTCGTCGCACAATGCCAGTGGCCGCATCCTGCGGGACAACGTATACGGCACCCTGGAAGAAGACGCGCAACGCCGCGACTTCACCATCAATGCCCTGTACTACGACCCGGTCAGCGAGCGCATTCTCGATTACGCCAATGGCGTGCACGATGTGCGCAACCGCCTGCTGCGGTTGATCGGCGACCCGACCCACCGCTACCAGGAAGACCCGGTGCGCATGCTGCGTGCGGTGCGTTTTGCCGCCAAGCTCGACTTCGGCATCGAGAAGCACACGGTCCAGCCGATTCGCGAACTGGCCCCGCTGCTACGCGAGATTCCGCCTGCACGCCTGTTCGAGGAAAGCCTCAAGCTGTTCCTCTCTGGCCAAGGCGCCATCGCCTTCGAAATGCTGGTCGACCTGCAGCTGTTCGAGCCGTTGTTCCCGGCCAGCGCACACGCCCTGGACGAGCGCCCGACCTACACCCACACGCTGATCAGCCAGGCACTTAACAACACCGACCTGCGCGTGAAGCAGGGCAAACCGGTAACCCCGGCGTTCCTGTTCGCCGCACTGTTGTGGCCCGCCCTGCCATCGCGCGTGCTGCACCTGCAAAACCAGGGTGTACCGCCGATCCCGGCCATGAACGGTGCCGCTCACGACCTGATCGCCGAGCAATGTGCGCGCATTGCCATCCCCAAGCGCTTCACCCTGCCGATCCGCGAGATCTGGGACATGCAGGAGCGCCTGCCACGGCGCAGTGGCAAGCGCGCCGACCTGCTCCTGGACAACCCCCGCTTCCGCGCCGGTTACGACTTCCTGCTGCTGCGTGAAAGCGCCGGGGAAGAAACCGACGACCTCGGCCAGTGGTGGACTGACTACCAGGATGCCAACGACAGCGAACGCCGCGAGATGATTCGCGAGCTGGGCAGCCGTGATGAAGGCACCGGTGCCGGCCCGCGCAAACGCAAGCGCAGCGGTAGCAAACGCAAGCGCAGCGGCGACGAGGCGTTCGAGTGAAGACGCGCGCCTACGTCGGCCTGGGCAGCAACCTGGATGCACCTGCCGAGCAGCTGCGCAGTGCCTTGCAGGCGCTTGACCAGGTTGAAGGGACGCGCCTGGTGGCAGCCTCGGCCCTGTACACCAGCGACTCGCTGCTACCCGGCCAACCGCGCTACACCAACGCTGTTGCCGCCCTGGACACCGCACTGCCGCCACTGGCCCTGCTTGATGCGCTGCAGGCCATCGAGAACGGCCAGGGCCGCGTGCGCAAGGAGCGCTGGGGCCCGCGCACACTGGACCTGGACATCCTGCTGTTCGGCGACCACGTACTCGACGAGCCACGCCTGAAAGTGCCGCATTACCACATGCATGCCCGGCCCTTCGTGCTGTACCCGCTGGCCGAACTGGTACCGGACGATTTCCGCCTGGCCGATGGCCGCGCCCTGGCGCAGTTGCTCGACGACTGTCCATTCGTCGGCCTGGAACGCCTGTAAACCGGGCGTTTCAGCCCTGCACCCCGCCACGGTAACGCCAGTAACACCCTGATCGTAACAATGCGGTAACAGGGTGATTGACTTCCCCCACCTCGCTCACGACTATAGGCGTCCCGTGCGGCACCAAAGTGCCGCATACCCGTATTTAGGCCCGGACGGACCTGTGCCCGAACATCACGCGCGATGATGTGCCGCTCCGGAAGATGACTACACGCGTTGAATGCAGTCGTTTTTTACAGCGCCTGAACGAGGATTTTCCTACATGCCTGAAGTAACCCTTACCACCCTCAATGGCCTCAAGGCCAAGGGTGAAAAAATCACCATGCTGACCTGCTACGACGCGACCTTCGCCAAGGCCGCCAGCCAGGCCGGCGTCGAAGTGTTGCTGGTGGGCGACTCGCTGGGAATGGTCCTACAGGGCCACGACAGCACCTTGCCAGTCACCACGGCAGATATGGCCTACCACACCGCCAGCGTCAAACGCGGCAACGACGGCGCACTGATTCTTGCCGACCTGCCGTTCATGGCGCACGCCACCCCGGAGCAAGCCTTCGCCAACAGCGCCACGCTGATGCAGGCCGGCGCCCACATGGTCAAGATCGAAGGCGCTGCCTGGCTGGGCGAAACCATCCGCCTGCTGGCCGAGCGCGGCGTGCCGGTGTGCGCGCACATGGGCCTGACCCCGCAGACCGTCAACGTGCTGGGTGGCTACAAGGTACAAGGCCGCCAAGAGGCGCAGGCCCGGCAGATGCGCGCCGACGCCATCGCCCTTGAGCAGGCCGGTGCGGCCATGCTGCTGCTTGAATGCGTGCCCAGTGAACTGGCGGCGGAAATCACCAATGCCGTAGGCATCCCGGTGATCGGCATTGGTGCCGGTAGCGCCACCGATGGCCAGGTACTGGTACTGCACGACATGCTTGGCCTGTCGCTGAGCGGCCGGGTTCCCAAGTTCGTGAAGAACTTCATGGAAGGCCAGCCAGACATCCAGGGCGCCCTCGTCGCTTACGTCGAGGCCGTCAAGCAAGTCAGCTTCCCAGGCAGCGAACACGGGTTCAGTGCATGAATACAGTCAAGACCGTCCGCGAACTGCGCGCCGCCGTTGCACGTGCCCGCGGTGAAGGCAAGCGTATCGGCTTCGTCCCGACCATGGGCAACCTGCACAGCGGGCATGCGGCCCTGGTGATCAAGGCTGCGCAGCGCGCCGACTTCGTGGTTGCCAGTATCTTCGTCAACCCGCTGCAGTTCGGCGCCAACGAAGACCTCGACAAGTACCCTCGCACGCTGGCCGCCGACCAGGAGCGCCTGCTGCAAGCTGGCTGCAATCTGCTGTTCGCGCCCACCGTTGAAGAGATGTACCCCGATGGCATGAGCGTGCAAACCCGCGTCAGTGTGCCCCACCTCTCCGAAGGCCTGTGCGGCGCCAGCCGACCCGGGCATTTCGAAGGCGTGGCCACCGTGGTCAGCAAGCTGTTCAACATGGTCCAGCCCGACCTTGCCGTGTTCGGCGAAAAAGACTTCCAGCAGTTGGCAGTGATCCGCGCCATGGTGCGCGACTTGAACATGCCGGTTCAGATCATCGGCGAGCCCACCGTACGTGCCGAAGATGGCCTGGCGCTGTCATCGCGTAACGGCTACCTCACGCCCGAGCAGCGTGCGGCTGCGCCAGCGCTGTATCGCGTCTTGCAGCAGATTGCCGCGGGTATTGGCCGGGGCCAGCGGGACTTTGCCGCGCTGGTTGCCGAGGGGCAGGCGCAACTGGCTGCTGCGGGTTTCCGGCCGGATTACCTGGAGGTGCGTCATGCCGTGAGCCTGCGCCCGGCAGTGATCGATGATCGCGATCTTGTGGTGATTGCGGCGGCTTACATGGGTAACACTCGGTTGATCGACAACCTTTACCTGCATGTGGAAGACAAGACCGCATAAAGGCCTGGGGCTGCCTTGCAGCCCATCGCGACACAAGGCCGCTCCCACACCATCTGTGGGAGCGGCCTTGTGCCGCGAATGGGGCGCAAAGCGCCCCCAAAATCACCCTGCCATACCCATTCCCAGCGCGTGGCCTTTGCCTATAATGATGCCAGCCTGAACCCGGCAACGACTGCCGTGTCCAAGGCCTCACCACGCACCAAGGGAACCCCGCGCAATGGCGTATTACCGTACACCCCACGATGTGACGGCCCTGCCCGCCTGGCAGGCGCTTCAGCAACACCGCGACGCCATGCAGAGCTTCAGCATGCGCGAAGCCTTTGCCGCCGATGCCAAGCGCTTCGACCAGTTCTCCCTTAGCGCTTGCGGTCTGTTCCTCGACTACTCGAAAAACCTGATCACCGAACAAAGCCGCGACCTGCTGGTGAACCTGGCCAACGAAGTGGGCCTGCAGGACGCCATCAAGTCGATGTTCAGCGGCGAAATCATCAACGCCTCCGAAGGCCGCCCGGTACTGCACACCGCCCTGCGCCGGCCCGTGGGCGACAAGCTCAGCGTCAACGGCGTGAACGTCATGCCGGAAGTGCACAAGGTGCTCAACCAGATCACCGAACTGGTCGGGCGCATCCACGATGGCCTGTGGCGCGGCTACAGCGAAAAACCGATCACCGACGTGGTCAACATCGGTATCGGCGGCTCGTTCCTCGGCCCCGAGCTGGTGTCCGAAGCACTGCTGCCCTACGCCCAGCGCGGCGTACGCTGCCACTACCTGGCGAACATCGACGGCAGCGAATTCCATGAGCTGTCGGCCAACCTGCGCGCCGAAACCACCCTGTTCATCGTCTCGTCGAAGTCGTTCAACACCCTCGAGACCCTGAAAAACGCCATGGCCGCACGTACCTGGTACCTGGCCCAGGGCGGTTCGGAAGCCGAGCTGTACCGCCACTTCATCGCCGTTTCCAGCAACAAGGCCGCCGCCGTGGCCTTCGGTATCCGCGAAGAGAACATCTTCCCGATGTGGGACTGGGTGGGTGGGCGTTATTCGCTGTGGTCGGCCATCGGGCTGCCGATTGCCCTGGCCATCGGCACGGCCAACTTCAAGGAACTGCTGTCGGGTGCCTACACCATGGACCAGCACTTCCAGACCGCGCCGTTCGACAAGAACATGCCCGTGCTGCTGGCCCTGCTGGGCGTGTGGTACGGCAACTTCTGGGGCGCGAACAGCCACGCGATCCTGCCGTACGACCACTACCTGCGCAACATCACCAAACACCTGCAGCAGCTGGACATGGAGTCCAACGGCAAGAGCGTACTGCAGGACGGCACCCCGGTGAAAACCGATACCGGCCCGGTGATCTGGGGCGGCGTGGGCTGTAACGGCCAGCACGCCTACCACCAGTTGCTGCACCAAGGCACCCAGCTGATTCCCGCCGACTTCATCGTACCGGTGGTGAGCTTCAACCCGGTGGCCGACCATCACCAGTGGCTGTACGCCAACTGCCTGTCGCAGAGCCAGGCGCTGATGCTCGGCAAGACCCGCGAAGAAGCCGAAGCCGAGCTGCGCGGCAAAGGCCTGAATGAAGCGGACATCGAAAAGCTGGCGCCGCACAAGGTGATCCCGGGCAATCGCCCGAGCAATACCCTGGTGGTCGAGCGCATCAGCCCGCGCCGCCTGGGTGCGCTGGTGGCGATGTACGAGCACAAGGTGTTTGTGCAAAGCGTGATCTGGGGTATCAACGCCTTCGACCAGTGGGGCGTGGAGCTGGGCAAGGAGCTGGGCAAAGGTGTTTACCAGCGCCTGGTCGGCAGCCTGGAAGACAGCGCCGAAGACGGCTCCACCCAAGGCCTGATCAACTACTTCCGCGGCCGTCACCGCGGGTGATCTGATACCTTCGCTGGCCTCTTCGCGGGCTTGCCCGCTCCCACAGGTACCGCACAATCTTCAAGATTTGTGCGGTACCTGTGGGAGCGGGCAAGCCCGCGAAGAGGCCGGCACAGGTTGAACACCCCTCCCAGCTACACTGTCCTATCGAATAGCCGTTGCAGTCCCTCGCCCCTCACAAGAGCAGGACCACCCGCCATGTTCGATATCAAGCAGTATCCCCAGGCCCTGGCCGTCAGCCAGTCCGCCGAACTCACCCCCGACGAATACCGCCGCCTGTACCGCCAGTCGGTCGATGACCCGGACACCTTCTGGGCCGAACAGGCCAAGGGCCTGGACTGGATAAAGCCGTGGTCGAGCGTGCAGCAATGCGACCTGAAAACCGGCAAGGCCCGCTGGTTCGATGGCGCCGAGCTCAACGTCAGCTACAACTGCATCGACCGCCACCTGGCCAAGCGTGGCGAGCAGACCGCCTTGCTGTGGGAGGGCGACGACCCAAAAGACTCGAAACCCATCACCTACCGTGAACTCCACCGCCAGGTCTGCCGCCTGGCCAATGCCCTTAAAGCGCGTGGAGTGAAGAAAGGTGACCGGGTATGCATCTACATGCCGATGATCCCCGAAGCCGCCTTCGCCATGCTTGCCTGCACCCGCATCGGCGCCATTCATTCAGTGGTGTTCGGTGGTTTCTCCCCCGATGCGCTGCGTGACCGTATTCTCGATGCCGACTGCCGCACCGTGATCACCGCCGATGAAGGCGTGCGTGGCGGCAAGCGCATCCCGCTGAAACAGAACGTCGACAAGGCCCTGGCCAGCTGCCCTGCAGTCAGCAGCGTATTCGTGGTACGCCGCACCGGTGGCGATGTCAGCTGGGTCGAAGGCCGCGACCTCTGGTACCACGAGGCAACGGAAAAGGCCGGCGAGGCCTGCGCCCCCGAGCCGATGGCAGCCGAAGACCCGCTGTTCATCCTCTACACCTCTGGTAGCACAGGAAAGCCCAAAGGCGTGCTGCATACCACCGCCGGCTACCTGCTACAGGCGACGATGACCTTCAAGGTGGTGTTCGACTACCGCGATGGTGAGGTGTTCTGGTGCACCGCCGACGTCGGCTGGGTTACCGGCCACAGCTACATCGTCTACGGCCCGCTGGCCAATGGCGCAATCTCGCTGATGTTCGAAGGCGTACCCAACTACCCCGACACCTCGCGCTTCTGGCAAGTGGTGGACAAGCACCAGGTAAACATTTTCTACACCGCCCCAACCGCCCTGCGCGCGCTGATGCGCGAAGGTTCCGGGCCGCTGCAGGGCACTTCGCGCAAAAGCCTGCGCCTGCTCGGCAGCGTCGGCGAGCCCATCAACCCCGAAGCCTGGGAATGGTATTTCGAGAAAGTCGGGCAAAAACGTTGCCCCATTGTCGATACCTGGTGGCAGACCGAAACCGGCGGCATCATGCTCACCCCGCTTCCCGGCTCGCTCTCGTTCAAGCCCGGCTGCGCCACCCAGCCCATGTTTGGTGTGCAACCAGTACTGCTGGATGAAAAGGGCAACCTGATCGAAGGCCCCGGCGCCGGCCTGCTGGTCATCAAGGCCAGCTGGCCCGGGCAGATCCGCAGCGTCTACGGCGACCACCAGCGTATGGTCGATACCTACTTCAAACCCATGCCCGGCTATTACTTCACCGGCGACGGCGCCCGCCGCGATGCCGAGGGCGACTACTGGATCACCGGGCGCATCGACGATGTGATCAACGTGTCGGGCCACCGCATCGGCACCGCAGAAGTGGAAAGCGCACTGGTGCTGCATGACAGCGTTGCCGAAGCGGCGGTAGTCGGTTACCCCCACGACCTCAAGGGCCAGGGCGTGTACGCATTCGTCACGCCCATGAATGGCGTAGCGCCAGACGACGCGCTCAAGGCCGAGTTACTGGCCTTGGTCAGCAAGGAAATCGGCAGCTTTGCCAAGCCAGAACTGATCCAGTGGGCCCCAGCATTGCCCAAGACCCGCTCAGGCAAGATCATGCGGCGTATACTGCGCAAAATCGCCTGCAACGAACTGGACAACCTGGGCGATACCTCGACCCTGGCCGACCCCGGCGTGGTACAGGGCCTGATCGACAAACGTCTCAACCAGTAACCGGCGGCCACTGTCCATGGCCGTCCTGAACCACAGGTCGCCATGGAAGCCCTTCGTCGCCGCATCGAAACCCAGGTCATGAGCCTTACAGGGCTGGCCCTCGGCCAGCTCGATCTGGAAAACCCCAAAGGCGACCCTGGCCTGTTCGGCCCGCACAGCATCAGTTGGCGGGTGCATGGCGACTTCCCGAGCATGCTGGTCGGCGGCATCAGCGCCCTGTTGCTGCAGCTGCTGCACCCGCTTGCCCTGGCGGGGGTGTGGGACCACTCCAATTTCCGTGAAGACCTGCTAGGCCGCCTGCGCCGCACCAGCCAGTTCATCTCCGGCACCACGTTCGGCTCGACGCGCGATGCCGAGTGGTTGATCGACAAGGTGCGCACCATCCACCTGCAGGTCACCGGCACCGCACCGGATGGCCGCCCTTATGCTGCCAGCGACCCGGACCTGTTGACCTGGGTCCATGTAGCGGAGGTCAGCAGCTTTCTCGCCGCCCACCTGCGTTACCGCAACCCGTACCTGGCACGCGCCGAGCAGGACGCCTATTACGCTGAAATCGCCCTGATCGCCGAGCGCCTTGGCGCCCGTAACGTGCCGCGCTCGTGCCAGCAGGTCGAGGATTACCTGCTGCGCATGTGCCCCCAGCTTCACTGTGACAGCCGCAGCCACGAAGTGGTCAGGATCCTGCTCGACGCCCCGGCCCCCAGCCGCCTGGCACAGCCGGTAGGCAAGCTGATGCTGCATGCCGGTATCGACCTGCTACCGGACTGGGCCCAGGCCATGCTCGGCCTGCAGCACGGGCCCTTGCAGCGACGCATCATCCGCCTGGGCCTGCAGCGCACCGCGCCGGTATTGCGCTGGGCAATGCGCGACGGCTCGGCGCACCGGGCCAAACGGCGCATGGGCATTGAATGATGCTCAAATGGTCGCCTCAGCGGAACTGATTTAACGTGCCATACTCCAAGCACTCCTGCTTAGACAGACGATGCGACACATGTACAAAGGATTGACTCGCGCCGCTGGCGCAATCGTGGCCCTGGTAGCCCTCTATAGCCTGCTCGGCTTCCTTATTCTTCCCGGTGTGGCACTGCGCATCGCCAACCAGCAGTTGGCCCAGTATGCGACCGTGCCAGCCCACCTCGAACGGATCGAACTCAACCCTTTCAGCCTTGAGCTGACGCTCTGGGGCCTGCAGATCGGCGACCCGGGCAAGGAACAGGTCGGTTTCGAGCGCCTGTACGCCAACCTCTCGCTCGACAGCCTGTGGACCAAAGCCCTGCACCTGGAGGCGGTAGAGCTCGACAAACCGCGCAACGAAGTGCTGTTCGCCAAGGACGGTACACTCAACCTGACCGGCCTGTTCAAGCTGCCCGCCAGTGAGGCCAAGGCCGACCAGCCGCCCAGCGACCCGTTCCCACTGCGTATCGGCAGTATCAAGCTCACCGACGGCTACCTGCACTTCCAGGACGCGCGCCCAAGCGAGCCGATCGAGTTCCTCTACGACAACATGAACCTGGAGCTGAAAAACCTCAGCACCTTACCCGACGACAGCGCCGACATGACCCTGGTGGCCAACGGCCCCAATGGCGGGCGCATCGACTGGAACGGCACCCTCAGCCTGTCACCGATTGCCTCCGAAGGCACGCTGAAGGTCACCGAGGGGAAAATGAAACTGTTCTGGCCCTACGTGCGCGATGCCGTGCCGCTGGTGCTGGAAGACGGCGTATTCAGCCTCGATACCCATTACAAGCTCAACCTCGCCAAACAGACCGAGTTGCTGCTGGACAACGCTTCGGTGCGTATCGCCCCGTTTGCCATCAAGGCACCGGATGGCCGCCCACTCGCGCGCCTGGCCAGCCTGGAGGTGAGCGAAACCTCCGTGGACCTGGTCAAGCAACTGGTCACCGTCGGCAAGATCCGCAGCGAAAAACTCGAGACTTGGGCCGCGCTGGAAAAGGACGGCCAGCTCGACTGGCAGAAACTGTTCGCCAGCCAACCCGCCAAGGCCACGCCGAAAGAAAAAGCCGAACCGGCTGCCGCCGAACCCACGCCTGAGCAGCAAGCCGCCAAAGAACCGAGCAAGCCCTGGCAAGTGCTGCTCAAGGACGTGCAACTGCGCAACTACCTGGTGCACCTGGCGGACCGTAGCCAGAAAGAACCGGTAGCCCTGGACATCGGCCCGCTCAACGCTGACTTGCAAGGTTTCGACAGCCTCAACCAGTCGCCCTTCACGCTCAAGCTCGATACCGGTGTGGGCAAGCAAGGCAAGCTGCAGGCGGCCGGCCAGGTCAACCTGGCACCGATCTGGGCCAAGCTGGATGTGAGCACCCGGGACATCGACTTGCGGGTAGCCCAGGCCTACATCAGCCCGTTCATTCTGCTGGAACTGCGCAGTGGCATGCTCTCCAGCGACCTTAAGGTCGACCTGAAGAACACTGCACCGCTGGCCTTCAACATCACCGGCAAAGCCCAGCTCAACCAGCTGCACACCCTCGACACCATCAAGAGCCGCGACTTCGTCAAATGGCAGCAGGTGAACGTCGACGGGTTGTCCTATGTGCACGGCGATACGCTGTCGATCGACAAGGTCACCCTGCTGCAACCGTATGCGCGCTTCATCATCAACGAAGACCGCACCACCAACATCAACGACCTGTTGATCCCGCAACCGGCCAGCGCACCCGCGAAAACCCAAGCCAGGCCAGCCACGGCTGGCAGCGACAAGCCGCTGGGTATCCACATCGGCCAGATCGACATCAACGACGGCTCGGCCAACTTCGCCGACCTGTCCCTTACCCCCAACTTCGCCACGGCCATCCAGCAGCTCAATGGCCAGATCGGCACCATCGACAACCGCAAGCCGGCGCCGGCGAAGGTGGACGTCAAGGGCAAGGTCGACCGCTACGCACCGGTCACCATCAAAGGCGCACTCAACCCGTTCAACCCGCTGGCCAGCCTGGATATCGCCACCAGCTTCAAGCGCGTCGAACTGACCACCCTCACGCCCTACTCCGGCAAGTTTGCGGGCTTCCGCATTCGCAAGGGCCGGCTCAACCTCGACTTGCACTACCTGATCACCAACGGCCAGCTCAAGGCCGAGAACAAGGTCGTGGTGGAGCAGCTGCAACTGGGTGAGAAAGTCGACAGCCCGGATGCGGTCGACTTGCCGATCCGTCTGGCGGTGGCATTGCTGAAAGACACCGAGGGCAAGATCTCGATCGAGCTGCCGGTGACGGGCGACCTCAACAACCCACAGTTCAGCGTGATGCCGATCGTCTGGCAGACCCTGCGCAACCTGGTGCTGCGCGCTGCGCAAGCCCCGTTCAAGTTCATTGGCGGGCTGATTAGTGGCGGTGGCTCGGAAGACCTGGGCAACGTAGCCTTCGCACCCGGCTCCAGCGAGCTCAGCGGTGACGCCCAGTCGTCGCTGGACAAGCTGGCCTCAGCACTGAAAGAACGCCCGGAACTGCGCCTGGAAATCGAAGGCACCAGCGCCCAGGCCAGTGACGGCCCATTGATTGCCCAGCAGCGCCTTGAGCGTGAATACCAGGCCACCTGGTACAAGATCCTGCAGCGCCGCGGTGACAAGGTGCCGGCCAATGCCTCGATGCTGGTGGTGGACGATAGCGACAAGCCAGCGATGCTCGAAGGTATCTACCGCACACGCCTGAAACAGCAGCCACCCGCCGAATGGGAGCAACTGGGGCGTGACGAGCGTACTGCCAAGCTGCGCGAGGCAGTGATCAAGTCGTGGGCCGAGAGTACCGCCTTGCTGCGTACGCTGGGTCAGGAGCGAGCCAGCAGCATCAAGGATTACCTGGTCGACAAGGGCAAGCTGGAAGATGACCGGGTGTATTTCATCGATACCAGCCTGGGGCAGCCTGAGAGCGATGGCCGGGTGGTTACACCGATGCATCTGGATGCTGAGTAATCTCTGATAGCAGGGCCGGCCTCTTCGCGGGCACGCCCGCTCCCACAGGGATAGCGCGCTGCTTGAGGCCTGCGCAGTTTCTGTGGGAGCGGGCATGCCCGCGAAGAGGCCGGTACAGGCTTACACCAACCGCTGCCCAGACACCGCCGGGTGATACAGGGGCTGCACCTTGTTCCCCGCCGGGTCCAGCAGGTGGAAGCTGCGCGCCCCGTCACCATGGTTGAATGGCCGGTCCAGCAGCGTCACGCCATGGGCCTTGAAGTATTGATACCAGGCCTCCAGCTCTTCCACGCTGTCCACGATGAACCCGTAATGATCCAAGGTCTGCAAACCGTTGGCAGCCCCCGCCCCGCGCCCCAGCGACAGGTTGTCATTACCACAGGTCAGGTACACCAGGTCTTCATTGGCGCGGTTCAGTACTTCCATGCCCAGCACATCGACGTAGAAGCGCTCGCACTCCTCAAGGTTAGGTACCAGCAAGGCAATATGGCGCAGGCCATTCAGGCGGCCAGGGCGGGCAGGCAATTCAGACATTGGCTAGGCTCCATTTTTGTATACAATTCACTATTGAATTTAAAACAAAAGGAGCGCTTTGTGTATAGCCTGTTCATCAAGACCCGCGTGAAACCCGGATGTGCCGATGCTTTCCTTAGCGCGATCAAAGTCAATGCCGCTGCTTCGGTGGCGAGCGAGCCGGGTTGCCTGGTGTTCGATGTGTCGCAGGACAGGGTCGATCCGGAGGTGATCTACCTGTATGAGATCTACCGCGATGATGCGGCGTATGAGGCGCATACCCAGACCGCGCATTTTCGCGACAGCCGCCCGCTGGTTGAGCCACTGATCATGGAGCAGGAATGCTTCGAGAGTGATTTGGTGGCGCGTAACCCTGTTTACTAAGTGAAAGGGGCCGCAAAGCGGCCCCTTTCAGCATTTGGTGGCCAAGTCCGTTTGGCCGACGGGACATCCCTTATTCGGACTTCAGGCCATCAGCCGAAACGGCCTGTACGCCTTTGATCTTCTTGGCGATGGCAACAGCCATCTCTTTTTGTGCATCGGTCACTGCAACATCGGACGACAGCGACACAACGCCCTTGTTGGTTTCAACCTTGATATCGCTGCCAGGTACACCTTTCTCGGTCATCAGGTCAGCCTTTACCTTGGTGGTGATCCAGGTATCGGAGGTTGCTTCCTTGGCTTTGGTCACCTCACCGGCCGCCAGCGTCATGGGGGCCTGGGTGGACTGTTGGGCAAATGCCGCGTTAGCCATGGTCAGGGTCAGAGCGGTAGCAGTAGCGGCAGCAATGGCGAACTTCTTCATGTGGGTCACTCCTGTTTTTCGAAAGGTCTGCGCCGTATGTCCTGGCGGCAGGTATGAAGGTAGTTGCATGTGCTGTGCCAGCTTTGTCGCTTCGATTAAATCCTTATAAATCAGTTACTTGGCATAGTGCCGGCATTTCATGGGTCGTGCATTTTGCAACCTGCACGGTAAACCTGCATGCAAGATGCAAGTCCGCAAAAGGTTCCCGCCGCCCATGAAAAAAGGGCCCCGAGAGGCCCTTTTTCTGTTGCGGTGCAATCGCTTACACGCCCGAGGCCTTGGCCGCGGCAACGTCCTTGATCGACAGCTTGATACGGCCGCGGTTGTCCACGTCCAGTACCAGTACTTCAACTTCCTGGCCTTCTTTCAGGATGTCGGTGACTTTCTCGACGCGAGCATCGCTCAGCATGGAGATGTGCACCAGGCCATCCTTGCCAGGCAGGATGTTGACGAAGGCGCCGAAGTCAACGATGCGCTCAACCTTGCCGACGTAGATCTTGCCGATCTCGGCCTCGGCAGTGATGCCCAGGATGCGCTGCTTGGCAGCATCTGCCGCTTCCTTGGTTTCGCCGAAGATCTTGATCGAGCCGTCGTCTTCGATATCGATCGAAGCTTTGGTCTCTTCACAGATGGCGCGAATGGTGGCGCCGCCTTTACCGATGACGTCACGGATCTTGTCGGTGTCGATCTTCATCGCGATCATGGTTGGGGCGTTAGCCGACAGCTCGGTACGCGACTGACCAATGATCTGGTTCATCTGGCCGAGGATGTTCAGGCGCGCTTCCAGGGCTTGGCCCAGGGCGATTTCCATGATCTCTTCGGTGATGCCGTTGATCTTGATGTCCATCTGCAGCGCAGTGACGCCTTTGGCGGTACCGGCTACCTTGAAGTCCATGTCGCCCAGGTGGTCTTCATCACCCAGGATGTCGGTCAGAACGGCGAATTTCTCGCCTTCCTTGACCAGGCCCATGGCGATACCGGCAACCGGCGCCTTCATTGGCACACCGGCGTCCATCAGGGCCAGGGAAGCACCGCAGACCGAAGCCATGGAGCTGGAACCGTTGGATTCGGTGATTTCCGAAACCACGCGGATGGTGTACGGGAACACGTCAGCAGCAGGCAGCATGGCCTGGACCGAACGACGGGCCAGACGACCGTGGCCGATTTCGCGACGGCCAGCACCGCCCATGCGACCACACTCACCTACCGAGAACGGTGGGAAGTTGTAGTGCAGCATGAAGGGGTCTTTCTTCTCGCCTTCGAGGGTATCCAGCAGCTGTGCGTCACGGGCAGTACCCAGGGTCGCAACGACCAGTGCCTGGGTTTCGCCACGGGTGAACAGTGCCGAACCGTGGGTCTTCGGCAGAACACCCACTTCGATGTTCAGCGGACGAACAGTCTTGGTGTCGCGGCCGTCGATACGTGGCTTGCCGTTGACGATGTTTTCGCGAACGGTGCGGTATTCGATTTCGCCGAAGATTTCTTTCACTTCGGAAGCCGATGGCTGGCCTTCTTCACCGGAGAACTTGGCGATCGCCTGATCGCGCAGCTCGCCCAGGCGCGCATAGCGGTCGGCCTTGACGGTGATGGTGTAGCCCTGCGAAACGCCTTCGCCGAATTCGGCGCGGATGGCGTTGAACAGTTCAGTGTTGGCAACAGCTGGTTTCCAGTCCCAGGTTGGCTTGCCAGCTTCAGCAGCCAGCTCTTTGACAGCCTGGATAACAGCCTGGAATTCGTCATGGGCGAACAGCACGGCGCCCAGCATCTGGTCTTCGGTCAGCTCTTGGGCTTCCGATTCAACCATCAGCACAGCGTCCGAGGTACCGGCAACGACCATGTCCAGGCTCGAAGCGGCCAGTTGCTCGTAAGTCGGGTTCAGCAGGTAGCCGGTGCTTTCGTGGAAGGCAACGCGCGCGGCGCCGATCGGGCCTTCGAACGGAATACCGGAAATAGCCAGGGCAGCCGAGGTACCGATCATCGCTGCGATGTCCGGGTCGGTCTTCTTGCTGGTGGAAACCACGGTGCAGACGACCTGCACTTCGTTCATGAAGCCTTCCGGGAACAGCGGACGGATCGGACGGTCGATCAGACGCGAAGTCAGGGTTTCTTTCTCGGAAGGACGGCCTTCACGCTTGAAGAAACCACCAGGGATCTTACCGGCAGCGTAGGTCTTTTCCTGATAATGAACAGAAAGAGGGAAGAAGCCTTTGCTTGGGTCTGCATGCTTGGCGCCGACCACGGTCACCAGCACGGTGACATCGTTATCGACGGTAACCAGCACTGCGCCGGTTGCCTGACGGGCAATACGGCCCGTTTCGAGAGTAACGGTCGATTGACCGAACTGGAAAGTCTTGATTACCGGGTTCACGGTTTCCTACCTTTTTCAGTGGCTCTTGGGGGAACTGGTTTCTTGCGAATTCTTGGGCAGAACGGGGAATCGGCCCCATTGACCGTCCAGATACAACACGAGGCTGGGAGCCTGGCTGAAGAGCGGAAAACCGCTCGACTTCACCAGGCTGCCAACCTCGGAGATACGCATGACGTGCCCATAGACAACGCTGCCAGGCAGCGCTGCCAATGCATGAGACACGCCATGCACACCACTGACCAGGCCGCTATTAGCGACGCAGGCCCAGGCGACCGATCAGGGCGCTGTAACGAGTGGTGTCTTTGCCCTTCAGGTAGTCCAGCAGCTTACGACGCTGGTTAACCATACGGATCAGGCCACGACGCGAGTGGTGGTCTTTACCGTTGGCCTTGAAGTGGCCTTGCAGCTTGTTGATGTTCGCGGTCAGCAGAGCAACCTGAACTTCCGGGCTACCAGTGTCGCCAGCGGCTTGCTGGAAGTCGGTAACGATTTGAGCTTTTTCTTCAACGCTGAGGGCCATTTGGCTTCTCCTGATAACGGATCCCGCGAGCGGGGTCCAATAGGCCAGGGACAAATCCCTGTATTAATAAAAAAGGTGTGACCGTGCCTACTGACAGCCACCCTTGTTCCCGTAGGGCTCGGCCAAAGCCTCACCCTGCGGTTTCGGTCATTCCGACCGAATCAGCCGACGTGGCGCAATGCGCCCGTCTTCGCTCACTTCACCGATACCGATGAAGCGCGCATTGTGATCCTGCACCCGGACCATGCCAAATTGTGGCGCGTCCGGCGCACGTACCGCCTGCCCATGCAGCCAGTAGAACGCACTGTGTTCGGACAGGCTGACCATGGGCCAGTCCTGCAAACCGCTGTCCGATGGCATCAGGAAGCGATCAAGCGCTTCATTGCCACCTTCGGCGTGAGCTTGCTCGAGTTCCTCGAGGGTAACCGTCTGTGCCAGCGCGAAGGGCCCGGCCTGGGTCCTGCGCAGTTCGGCGACATAGGCGCCGCAACCAAGGGCCTCGCCGATATCCTCCACCAGGGTGCGGATATAGGTGCCTTTGCTGCATCCTACGCTCAGCCGTGCACGCGTGCCTTCACACTCGAGCAACTCCAAGCGGTTAATAGTAACAGAACGCGCCTCGCGCTCCACTACCTCTCCTGCACGCGCCAGTTTGTAAAGCGGCTGGCCGTCACGCTTGAGCGCCGAGTACATCGGCGGTATCTGGCTGATCGGGCCACGAAAACGTGGCAGCAGCGCTTCGATGTCGGCGCGACCAACGGTCACATCGCGGGTCTGCAGCACTTCACCTTCGGCATCGCCGGTGTTGGTAGTCTGCCCCATCTGCATGACGGTTTCGTAGCCCTTGTCGGAATCGAGCAGGTACTGCGAAAACTTGGTCGCTTCGCCGAAGCACAATGGCAGCACGCCGGTTGCCAACGGGTCGAGGCTGCCGGTGTGGCCGGCCTTTTCAGCGTTGAGCAACCAGCGCACCTTTTGCAGGGCGGCGTTGGAGGTAAAGCCCAGCGGCTTGTCGAGCAGGATGATGCCGCTGACGTTGCGGCGGATACGTTTGACCTGGGCCACCGATTACTCCTCGGCGTCCGTCTTGTCGGCATCCTTGTGCAGGCGGTCTTCGGCCACTGCACGCTCGATCAGCGCCGACAGGTGCACACCGCGGCTGACGCTTTCATCGAAGTGGAAGTGCAGCTGCGGCACGCTACGTAGTTGCATCGAGCGGCCCAGGTGCAAACGCAGGAAGCTGGCAGCGCTGTTCAGCGCCTTGAGCGACTGCTGCACGGCATCCGGGGTTTCTTCGCCCATGACGGTGATGAACACCTTGGCGTGGCCCAGGTCGCGGCTGACGTCCACGGCAGTGATAGTCACCAGGCCAACACGTGGGTCCTTGACTTCGCGACGAATCAGCTCGGCCAGCTCGCGCTGCATCTGATCGCCAATACGTTGGGTACGGCTATATTCTTTGGCCATTCTTGCTACCTGTAACTTAAAGCGGCAAACGCCCGGTCAGACCAATGCCTGACCGGGCGCTACCTGAAGAGGTGCTGAAAACCGCCGCGTAGAGCAGCGGTTTGCAGCCAGCTCACCCTTAAAGGGTACGAGCAACCTGGACTTTCTCGAAGACTTCGATCTTGTCGCCGACCTTGACGTCGTTGTAGCTCTTGACGCCAATACCGCACTCCATGCCGTTACGCACTTCGGAGGCGTCGTCCTTGAAGCGACGCAGCGATTCCAACTCGCCTTCGAAGATAACCACGTCTTCGCGCAGTACGCGGATCGGGCGGTTACGGTACACGGTACCTTCGATGACCATACAGCCAGCGATGGCGCCGAACTTCGGCGAACGGAACACGTCACGCACTTCGGCGACACCCAGGATGTTCTCGCGAACATCGCTGCCGAGCATGCCGGTCAGGGCCTTCTTGACGTCTTCGATGATGTCGTAGATCACGTTGTAGTAACGCATATCCAGACCTTCCTGCTCGACGATCTTGCGCGCGCCGGCATCGGCACGCACGTTGAAGCCGAACAGTACTGCATTCGAAGCCAGCGCCAGGTTGGCGTCGCTTTCGGTGATACCACCAACGCCGCCACCAATCACGCGCACCTGAACTTCGTCGTTGCCCAGGCCGCCGAGCGAGCCCTGCAGCGCTTCCAGGGAACCACGCACGTCGGTCTTGAGGACGATGTTGAGGGTCTTCTTCTCTTCCTGACCCATGGTCTCGAAGATGTTTTCCAGCTTGCCGGCGTGAGCACGGGCCAGCTTGACCTCGCGGTACTTGCCTTGACGGAACAGGGCAACTTCGCGGGCCTTCTTCTCGTCGGCAACCACGGACAGCTCGTCACCGGCTTCCGGGGTACCGTCCAGGCCGAGGATTTCGACCGGGATCGACGGGCCGGCTTCCTTCACAGGCTTGCCGTTCTCGTCGAGCATGGCACGCACGCGGCCATAGTTGGAACCGCACAGAACCATGTCGCCCTGACGCAGGGTACCGTCCTGAACCAGGATGGTCGCCACTGGGCCACGGCCCTTGTCCAGGCGCGATTCGACAACCACACCACGACCTGGAGCGGTCGGGGTTGCAGTCAGTTCGAGGATCTCGGCCTGCAGCAGGACGGCTTCGAGCAGTTCGTCGACGCCGGTACCCATCTTGGCCGATACCTTGACGAACGGCGTGTCACCACCCCAATCCTCGGAGGTAACGCCCTCGACGGCCAACTCGTTACGGATGCGATCAAGGTCGGCACCCGGCTTGTCGATCTTGTTGACTGCAACCACCAGCGGAACGCCAGCTGCCTTGGCATGCTGAACGGCTTCGCGGGTTTGCGGCATTACGCCGTCGTCCGCTGCCACCACCAGGATGACGATGTCGGTCGCCTTGGCACCACGTGCACGCATCTGAGTGAACGCAGCGTGGCCCGGGGTATCGAGGAAGGTGACCATACCGCGGTCGGTTTCCACGTGGTAAGCACCGATGTGCTGGGTGATACCACCGGCTTCGCCAGCGGCAACCTTGGCACGACGGATGTAGTCGAGCAGCGAGGTCTTGCCATGGTCAACGTGACCCATGACGGTAACGACCGGCGCACGCGACTCGGTCTGACCTTCGAACTTCAGCGATTCGGCCAGGGAGTCTTCCAGTGCGGTATCGCTGACCAGGGTGACCTTGTGGCCCAGCTCTTCTGCGATCAGCTGAGCGGTTTCCTGGTCGAGTACCTGGTTGATGGTAACCGGGGTGCCCATCTTGAACATGAACTTGACCACTTCAGCGCCCTTGACGGACATCTGGTTGGCAAGTTCCGAGACCGTGATGGTCTCGCCGATGGTCACGTCACGGATGACGGGGCCGGTCGGGTTCTGGAAGCCGTGCTGATTGCGCTTCTTCAGCTTGCTCTTGCCACCACGGCCACGACGAGCGCCATCGCTCTCTTCGTCGGTGGTGCGTGGAGCGGCACGTGGAGTCGGCGCCTTTTCCTTCTCCTTGACCTTGACCTTGATCGACACACGAGGAGCCTCGCCACGACGACGGTCGTCATCGCGGGTGCGGCTTTCGTTGCGACGGGTCTCGTCCTTCTTACGCTCGGCAGCACGGGCTGCGGCGTCTTCGGACGCAGGGGCGTCGGCGACTACCGGGGCTGGAGCAGCGGCGGGTGCCGGCTCTGGCTTGGCTGCAGGCGCCGGGGCGGCTGCAGGCGCTTCGGCGGCCTGACGGCGAGCCTGCTCTTCGTTGCGCTGGCGAACTTCGGCGTCAACCTTGTCGCGAGCAGCGTTTTCAGCCGCGCGGCGCTCGTCCTGTTCACGCTTCTGCTCAGCCTGGATCTCTTCCGGGCTGCGCTGCACGAATACTTTCTTCTTGCGTACTTCTACGCTGATGCTTTTGCTACCGGCGACACGAAGGGTGCTGGTGGTTTTGCGCTGCAAGGTAATCTTGCGCGGCTCTTCCGCCTTGCTCTTGTGGCTGCTTTTCAAATGAGTCAGCAGGGTCTGCTTCTCATTGTCGGTCACTACCTGACCGGCGTCGGTGTGCGGCAGACCTGCCTCACGCATCTGCTGCAGCAGGCGCTCTACCGGTGCCTCGACCTCTTGGGCCAGTTCTTTCACCGTGACTTGCGTCATGCACTTCTCTCCTCAGGCCGCGCCTAATTACTCGAACCAGTGGGCTCGGGCGGCCATGATCAACTTGCCGGCACGCTCTTCGTCGATGCCGTCGATGTCGAGCAGATCGTCGATCGACTGCTCGGCCAGGTCTTCGCGGTTAACCACGCCGCGCACCGCCAGTTCAGCCGCCAGGTCCTTGTCCATGCCCTCAAGGGAGAGCAGGTCTTCGGCCGGGTGGGCGTCTGCCAGTTTTTCTTCGGTAGCGATGGCCTTGGTCAACAAACGGTCCTTGGCTCGAGCGCGGAGCTCATTGACGATATCTTCGTCAAAGCCATCGATGTTGAGCATTTCTTCCAACGGTACGTAGGCAATTTCTTCAAGGCTGGTGAAGCCTTCGTCGACCAGCACTTGGGCCAGTTCTTCGTCGACTTCCAGTTCTTCGATGAAATTGCGCAGGATGTCACCGGTTTCGGCCTGTTGCTTGGCCTGGATGTCCTTCTCGGTCATCACGTTCAGGGTCCAGCCAGTCAGCTGACTGGCCAGGCGAACGTTCTGACCGCCACGGCCAATGGCCTGGGCCAGGTTGTCCTCGGCGACGGCGATGTCCATGGCATGGGCATCTTCATCAACGATGATCGCCGCGACTTCAGCCGGCGACATGGCGTTGATAACGAACTGCGCCGGGTTATCGTCCCACAGGACGATATCCACACGCTCACCACCCAGCTCCCCGGATACGGCCTGGACGCGCGAACCACGCATGCCGATACAGGCGCCTTGCGGGTCGATACGCTTGTCCTTGGAGCGGACGGCGATCTTGGCTCGCGAACCCGGATCACGGGAAGCAGCCATGACTTCGATCAGGCCCTCGGCAATTTCCGGCACTTCAATGCGGAAAAGCTCGATCAGCATCTGCGGCGCGGTGCGCGACAGGATCAGCTGTGGGCCACGGTTTTCAGTGCGAATTTCCTTGAGCAGCGCACGCAGGCGCACGCCGACACGGAAGGTTTCACGCGGAATGATGTCTTCGCGAGCCAGCAGGGCCTCGGCGTTGTTGCCCAGGTCAACGATGACGTTGTCGCGGGTAACTTTTTTAACAGTACCGGAAATGATCTCGCCAACACGCTCGCGGTAGGCATCGACCACCTGGGCACGCTCGGCCTCACGGACCTTCTGCACGATGACCTGCTTGGCGGTCTGGGCGGCGATACGACCGAACTCGATGGACTCGATCTTCTCTTCGATCACGTCACCAACCTTGGCTTCAGGGTGGGTGTCCTTGATCTTGTCCAGCCAGGTCTCGATTGCCGGATCATCAAGATCGGCTTCGTCGACCACGGTCCAGCGACGGAATGTCTCGTAGCTACCGGTGTGGCGGTTGATTTCCACACGCAGATCGACTTCGTCTTCAAAACGTTTTTTGGTCGCAGTGGCCAGGGCCACTTCCAGCGCTTCGAAAATGACGCCGGGCGGTACACCTTTTTCGTTGGATACCGATTCAACAACCAGCAGTACTTCTTTGCTCATCGTACGCCTCGCCTTGCGCAAGCCATTGGGCCCGGATAGTCCGCCGGGCCCGGCACGTCTCAGTCAAAACTGGGAATAATATTGGCCTTGTCGATCGAGTCGATCGGCAGAAGGAATTCCTGGTTGTCCACCTGGACCACCACGTCCTGCTCCTCCACACCGCGGAGAAGGCCCTGGAAGTTACGACGACCCTCGAAGGGTGAGCGCAGCTTGATCTTCACTTGTTCGCCGGCATGCGAGGCAAACTGTTCCAGAGTGAACAGTGGGCGATCCATGCCTGGAGAAGACACCTCGAGGGTGTACTCACTGCTGATTGGATCTTCCACATCGAGAATGGCGCTGGCCTGACGGCTGACCGCTTCGCAGTCGTCCACCAGAATGCCGCCTTCCTTGTCGATGTAGATGCGCAGTACCGAATGCTTACCCTGGGAAACGAACTCGATCCCCCAGCACTGATAGCCCAGACCCTCGACAACCGGGGCCAACAAGGCCTGCAACTGTTCTAGCTTGCTCGACACCTGAACCCCCTCGTGCATGCTGTGCAAATAAAAAATGGGCGAAGCGCCCATCCCTGAAAGCGCCGTTGGACAACGACGCCGAATACTGTTCGGTTAGCAAAAAGCCCCTGAAAAGGGGCTCCGCTGAAGCTGGTTGCGGGGGCTGGATTTGAACCAACGACCTTCGGGTTATGAGCCCGACGAGCTACCAAGCTGCTCCACCCCGCGACAAAGCTGGGGCGAAAGTATAAGACCGAACCCTATCGAGGGTCAAATCCGAACCTTCACCTGCAAGAAAGCCCGCTAAAGCGGGCTCTCATGCTTCAATTGGTACCGAGAAGGGGACTCGAACCCCTACACCCTATGGGCACAACCACCTCAAGGTTGCGTGTCTACCAATTCCACCACCTCGGCAATACTACTACTTGAAACCCGTTACTTCTGCTCTTCTGCCGGAGGAGGTACATCACCAGTGTTAGTGGTGGTTTCACTCTTCTGCTGCTGGAGCACCGGTACATCATCATTAACTGCCGGTTTCTGCGGCTCTTTCACTTCTAGCACCGCTGGATCTGGAAGACCTGCTTGGCTAAGCTGATGAGCTTGTTGCTTCGCGAAGTATCCTAACCCAAGTGCTGTCAAAAAGAAAGTGGCAGCGAGTATAGCAGTTAATTTACTTAGGAACGTTGCAGAACCCTGGCTCCCGAACACGGTGTTTGAGGCACCCGCGCCGAAAGATGCACCTGCTTCCGCACCCTTACCCTGTTGCAACAGAACCAGCACTACAAGCGACAGCGCTGCCAACAGATGAAAAACAACGATGACTGTTTCCAGCATTTGTTCAGTTTCCTGCGGCGCGACAAATTGCACCGAATTCGTCTGCGTTCAGGGAAGCCCCACCAATGAGACCCCCATCGATATCCGGCATGCCGAACAGTTCGGCCGCATTGGCCGCCTTCACGCTGCCGCCGTAGAGCAACTGCACCTTCGCAGCCACTTCAGCATCTTCTGCCGCCAGCTGGCTGCGGATGGCGGCGTGCACATCCTGGGCCTGCTGTGGCGTGGCCGTAAGGCCGGTGCCAATGGCCCATACAGGCTCATAGGCAATTACTGCATTGGCAAAAGCCTTAACACCGAATGCCTCGATGATACTGCTTAGTTGACGCCCGACAACTTCGAGCGTTTTGCCAGCCTCGCGCTCTTCAAGGGTTTCCCCGATACAAAGCACTGGCTTCAAACCTTTGGCCTGGGCGGCTGCAAATTTGCGATTGAGCACTTCGTCGGTTTCACCAATGATCTGGCGACGTTCCGAATGACCAACCAACACCAACTTGCAACCTGCTTCGACCAGCTGCTCCGGGGCAACTTCCCCGGTCAACGCACCCTGTTCGGGTTGTACAGCAGAATTCTGTGCGCCAACAGTAATTTCTTTACCTGCCAAGCCATCAATCACTTGATTGATGAACAGGGCCGGTGGAAATACCGCGACTTCCACTCCGCTCGGCAAGGCGAGATTGCTCAAGCCTTCGGTCAGCTCAGCGACGCTAGCGCGGGTACCGTGCATCTTCCAGTTACCAGCTACCATAGGGCGACGCATGCTTTACCTCGTCGGTCAAAGTGGGCGCAGATCTTACCCAACCAGATCTGCGCTGGCAAGCGCCTTCAGACACAAACTTCGCTGACCAGTTTGGCCAATGCTTCAGCATGGGCACGCACCTGGCTTTCGTCCTCGCCTTCGACCATCACCCGCACTAGCGGCTCGGTACCCGACTTGCGCAGCAGCACACGCCCGCGACCGGCCAAAGCCTCGGTCACACGGGCACTGGCCTCCTTGACTGCGGGGTGTTCCAGCGGATCGACCTTGCTGGCACCGAAGCGCACGTTGATCAGCACCTGCGGGCACTTGCGCAAGGCCTGACGCGCCTGCGCCAGGGTCTCACCACGGCGCTTGAGCGCCATCAACACCTGCAGCGCGGCAATGATCGCATCACCGGTGGTGGTGTGGTTGCAGCACACGACATGGCCGGAGTTTTCACCACCGATCAGCCACTCACGCTCCAGCAGCTCGGCCATGACATAACGGTCGCCAACCTTGGCGCGCACGAACGGTATATCCAGATCCTTCAGTGCCAGCTCCAGGCCCAGGTTGCTCATCAGCGTACCCACTACCCCGCCCTGCAGCTTGCCGCGGTCGTGCAGGTCCCGGGCAATGATGAACAGCAGCTCGTCACCGTCGACAATGGCGCCAGTGTGGTCGACCATCAACACGCGATCGCCGTCACCGTCGAAGGCAATACCAAGGTCGGCATGACCGACCAGTACGGCAGCCTGCAGCGATTCGATGTGGGTAGAGCCACAACCTTCGTTGATGTTCAGGCCGTCCGGCTGTGCATGCAGCACGGTCACGTCGGCGCCCAGCTCGCGGAACACGCTCGGCGCAACCTTGTACGTGGCACCGTGGGCGCAGTCGACCACCAGCTTCAGGCCTTCAAAGCCAGTACCGGTGGGCACACTGCTCTTGCAGAATTCGATATAGCGGCCGGCAGCATCGTTGATGCGCGAAACCTTGCCGAGCTTGCCCGAGTCGACAACGGTCATCGGCTGGTCAAGCAGCTCTTCGATCATCAGCTCGACTTCGTCCGGCAGCTTGGTGCCCTGGCCCGAGAAAAACTTGATGCCGTTGTCTTCGTGCGGGTTGTGCGAGGCACTGATGACAATGCCAGCCTGGGCATGGAAAGTCCGAGTCAGGTAGGCGATAGCCGGCGTAGGCATCGGCCCCAGCAGCATCACGTCGGCACCCGCTGCAGCCAGGCCGGCTTCAAGTGCGGACTCGAACATGTAGCCGGAAATACGCGTGTCCTTGCCCACCAGCACACGGCAATGACCTTGCTTGCGGAAAGCCATGCCGGCCGCCCAACCCAGCTTCAGCATGAAGTCAGGCGTGATCGGGAATTCGCCGACGCGGCCACGAATGCCGTCGGTACCAAAGTATTTTCTGCTCATAGGGACTCCAATGTTCTTATTCGGCGTTTTGCACCGCAGCAATCATGCGCACAACATCGACAGTTTCGGCCACGTCATGGACACGAAGTATGCTCGCCCCCTTGGTCATGGCCAACGCCGCCAGCGCAAGGCTGCCGTACAAGCGCTCGCCGACCGGACGTTCCAGCGTCAGGCCGATCATGCTCTTTCGTGAAACACCCACCAGCAGTGGGCGCCCAAGGCGATAGAGCGCTTCCATGTGCTTGAACAGGCTCAGGTTGTGCGCCAGTGTCTTGGCAAAACCAAAGCCCGGGTCAAGGATGATTCTGTTTGCGTCGATGCCCGCAGCCGCACAGGCGGCCATCCGCTGCTCAAGATAACGCGTAACGTCAGCGGTCACATCATCGTAATGCGGGTCGTCCTGCATGTTGCCCGGCTCGCCACGCATGTGCATGAGGCACACAGGCAGGCCGGTATCCGCTGCAGCATCCAGGGCGCCATCGCGTTCCAATGCCCGCACGTCATTGATGAGTCCGGCACCAAGACGGGCCGATTCACGGATGACGGCAGGCGTGGAGGTATCGACCGAGATGACCACATCGAGGCGGCTGTTAATGGCCTCGACCATGGGCGCGACACGCTCAAGCTCCTCGGTTACCGATACCGCCCGCGCACCAGGGCGCGTGGACTCACCACCGATGTCGATCAACGTGGCGCCGGCGGCAACCATCGCTTCGGCATGGCGCAAGGCCTCGTCGCGCTGGCTGAAACGCCCGCCATCGGAGAAGGAATCAGGGGTGATATTGAGAATACCCATGACATGGGTACGCGACAAATCAAGAACCCGGTTGCCGCAAGGCAACCGGGTCGGGTACTGCACTGAGCTCATAGATGCCCTTAGTGTTGAGCTGCTGGGCCGCCGATTGGCGATTCCGGACGATCATTCTGGGCCGCAGGCGTACCCGAATCCTTATCATCGTCCCAGTCACGCGGCTCGCGTGGCGTACGGCCAGCCATGATGTCATCGATCTGATCGGCATCAATGGTCTCATACTTCATCAGTGCTTCGGTCATTGCCTCAAGCTTGTCGCGATTATCGATCAGCAGCTGTTTGGCAGTGGCGTAGCACTGGTCGATGATGCTGCGTACTTCGGAGTCGATCAGTTTGGCAGTCTCGCCGGAAACACTAGCGTGCTGGCTGCCGGCACTACGACCGAGGAACACCTCACCCTCTTCTTCTGCGTACATCAGCGGGCCGAGCTTCTCGGACAGACCCCATTTGGTAACCATGTTACGAGCGATCTGGCTGGCACGCATGATGTCGTTGGACGCGCCGGTAGTGACACCATCGAAGCCCAGGGTCATCTCTTCGGCGATACGGCCACCGTACAGCGAGCAGATCTGGCTGATCAGCGCACGCTTGGACAGGCTGTAGCGGTCTTCTTCCGGCAGGAACATGGTCACGCCCAGGGCACGACCGCGCGGAATGATCGAAACCTTGTAGACCGGGTCGTGCTCAGGCACCAGGCGACCAACGATGGCGTGGCCAGCTTCATGGTAGGCAGTGTTGCGCTTTTCCTTCTCGGACATGACCATGGTCTTGCGCTCGGCGCCCATCATGATCTTGTCCTTGGCCAGTTCGAACTCTTTCATTTCGACCAGGCGCTTGTTGGAGCGTGCTGCAAACAGCGAAGCCTCGTTGACCAGGTTGGCCAGGTCGGCACCGGAGAAGCCCGGGGTACCACGGGCAATCACTGCCGGGTTGACGTTTTCGCCGACCGGCACCTTGCGCATGTGTACCTTGAGGATCTGCTCACGACCACGGATGTCCGGCAGGCCGACCACCACCTGGCGGTCGAAACGACCAGGGCGCAGCAACGCCGGGTCCAGCACGTCCGGGCGGTTGGTGGCGGCGATGACGATGATGCCATCGTTCATCTCGAAGCCGTCCATCTCTACCAGCAACTGGTTGAGGGTTTGCTCGCGCTCGTCGTGACCGCCGCCCATGCCAGCGCCACGGTGGCGACCCACGGCGTCGATCTCGTCAATGAAGATGATGCACGGGGCGTGCTTCTTGGCCTGCTCGAACATGTCGCGCACACGGCTGGCACCGACACCGACGAACATTTCCACGAAGTCCGAACCGGAAATGGTGAAGAACGGTACTTTCGCTTCGCCCGCAATGGCCTTGGCCAGCAGGGTTTTACCGGTACCGGGCGGGCCAACCATCAGCACGCCGCGCGGGATGCGGCCACCCAGGCGCTGGAACTTGCCCGGGTCACGCAGGAACTCGACCAGCTCGCCCACTTCTTCCTTGGCTTCGTCGCAACCTGCAACGTCGGCCAGTGTGGTCTTGACCTGGTCTTCGGACAGCAGGCGCGCCTTGCTCTTGCCGAAACTCATCGGCCCGCCCTTGCCCCCCGCACCGCCTTGCATCTGGCGCATGAAGAACATGAACACGGCAATGATCACCAGGATCGGGAAGCTGGCTACCAGCAGCTGCGTCCAGATGCTCTGCTGCTCAGGCTGCTTGCCTTCTACAACGACGTGGTTGTCGACCAGGTCACCGATCAGGCCATTGTCGGTAATGGCCGGGCGCACGGTCTTGAAGTTGTCGCCATCGGCGCGCTTGCCGGTAATGATGTAGCCGTCGACGGTCACACGCTCGACCTTGCCATCCTTGACCTGCTGGATGAAGTCGGAGTAGTTGAGGGTCTGCGGCTCGTTAGGGCTGGAGAAGTTGTTCATCACTGTCACCAGGACAGCTGCGATGATCAACCACAGGATCAGATTCTTTGCCATGTCGTTCAATTCGCTACCCTCTGAGGCCGGCGCACGACGCAGCCGTGCCTCGCATGATATTCATCGCCCTAACTTACTACATTACCCACGCAGCCGCAGGCACCGTCTGTAACCCTTTGTGAAAGCTAGACTACACGAAGTTCGGACAATCCTTACGCAGTGGCCGATTGGAATTAACTATCGGCCACCCCGCTTCACGCCTTTCATGCCCCTTTGAAACCCCTGCCCAGCAGGTACTGCTCACGGGAACGGTCCCGCGACGACGATGGCTTGCGCATCTGCACCTTGTCGAACTTGCTGCGCACGTCCTTCAGGTACACGTCAAAACCTTCGCCCTGGAAAATCTTGATCAGGAAGTCGCCGCCGGGCTTGAGCACGCGGGTCGCCAGATCGAGGGCCAGTTCGCAGAGGAACATGGCACGCGGTATGTCCACCGCGGGCGTACCACTCATATTGGGGGCCATGTCGGAAATCACAAGGTCTACGTGCGAATCACCGACCGCTTCGAGAATGCGCTGTAGCACTTCGTCATGGGTGAAATCGCCCTGAATGAAGGTCACATCGGCGATCGAGTCCATTTCCAGGATATCGGAAGCGATCAGCCTGCCTTGGCCACCAATCAGACGACTGGTCACCTGCGACCAGCCACCCGGGGCCGCGCCAAGGTCGATTACACTCATGCCGGGGCGGATCAGGCGGTCCTTCTCCTGGATCTCCAGCAGCTTGTAGCTCGCACGCGAACGGTAGCCATCCTTTTGCGCCTGCTTCACAAAAGGATCGTTAAAATGCTCTCGCAGCCAGTTTGCGCTGCTTTTGGAACGTTGTACCACGGGGCACCTCGATGATATGCGTCGTGATTGACTGGGCGGAGCCGGTGGCCCTCGGGTAAAATGCCAGTCAATTTTACAGAATCAGACGGAAAGGGTCAGATTATGCCGCTCAATAACGAGCAGAAGAAGCAATACAAGTCCATTGGTCATGACCTGAAGCCGGTCCTGATCGTTGCTGGCAACGGTTTGAATGAAGGCGTCATCGCCGAACTGGAACGTGCGCTGGTCGACCATGAACTGATCAAGGTCGAAATTCGCTCGGAAGACCGCGAAGAACGCGCCGAAACCATTGCCGAGCTGTGCAAGGCCGGCCGTGCCGAGCTGGTGCAGACCATCGGCAAGAAAGCCCTGATCTACCGCAAGAACCCACAGCCGAACAAGCAGCTGTCCAACATCCACCGCTACAAGTAACGGTGGCTCCGGTCAGTGGCGCGGCGTACGCGCCCTGACCGGCACCGGCTGGGCCACCAGCACGATGCCGGAAAAGCCCAGCACCAGGAAGCAGAACATCTGCCAGCGCTCACCCACGGAAATACCGTAGCGCAAGGTGTAATACCCCACGCAGGCACCGAAGCCGAGCAACAGCATCTGCCCACGAAACTGCCGCCACCAGGCCGCCAGGCCGTCCACCCTTGCCAGCACTGCCAGCTGGGTCAACAAACCAAGCAATGCCACGCCGATCAACCAGCGGTCGATCTGCCCGGCGATATCCTGCACCAGTAGCGGCGCCAGGCCACTGACCTTGAGCGCGGGCACCAGCCCTACGTGAAACACCCAAAGGCCTCCGACCCAGAAAACCTGGGCCAGTTGCCAGAGGATCCCCTCGAGGGACGGCGCCCGCAGGCGCCGGTCAGATGTGCTTGACTTCGACAATCTCGTACTCGACCGTGCCACTAGGCGTCTTGACGACGACAATATCACCTTCTTCCTTGCCGATGATGGCACGGGCAATCGGCGCACCGGCCGAGAGCTTGCCCTTCTTGATGTCGGCTTCGTCCTCGCCAACGATCTGGTAGGTCACCTGGTCACCGGTTTCGGTGTTTTCCAGGTCTACAGTGGTACCGAAGATGACCTTGCCGGTGTGGGCAATAGTGGTCACATCGATCACCACCGAGTTCTGCAGGCGGCCTTCGATATCGCGGATACGCGCCTCGACCATGCCCTGCTCCTCGCGGGCGGCATGGTATTCGGCGTTTTCCTTGAGGTCACCCAGTTCGCGCGCTTCGCCGATTGCCTGGCTCAGGCGCGGGCGCTCGGTCTTGCTCAGGAACAGGTGCTCCTCTTCCAGGGCGCGAGCGCCCTGGACGGTCATCGGGTACTTGGTAATGCTCATGCTTTCAGTCCTGCATGCAGATCTTGCAAGCGGCGAACGGTCTTTTCCGGACCAAACTTCAGCGCTTCGCAGATGGCTTCACCGGCCGCAATGGTGGTGGTGCAGTAAATCTTGTGCTGCAGCGCATTGCGACGAATCGAGTAGGAATCGGCGATCGACTGGCGACCTTCGGTGGTGTTGATGATCAGCGACACTTCGTCGTTCTTGATCATGTCGACCACGTGCGGGCGGCCTTCGGTCACTTTGTTCACACGGCGCACTTTCAGGCCAGCCGCTTCGATAACCTTGGCGGTGCCAGCAGTTGCAACCACTTCGAAGCCCAGGGCGATCAGGTCGCGGGCAACGCCAGCCACTTGTGGCTTGTCGTCGTCACGCACGCTGATGAACGCGGTACCTCCGGTCGGCAGCACTTCGCTGGCACCCATCTGGGCTTTGGCGAACGCTTCACCGAAGGTGTCACCGACACCCATGACTTCACCGGTCGATTTCATCTCAGGGCCGAGGATCGGGTCAACCCCTGGGAACTTGGCGAACGGGAAGACAGCTTCCTTGACGCTGTAGAAGTTCGGGATGATTTCCTGGGTGAAGCCCAGCTCTTTCAGGGTTTTGCCAGCCATTACGCGGGCGGCGATCATGGCCAGGGAAGTGCCGATGCACTTGGAAACGAATGGCACGGTACGCGAGGCGCGCGGGTTGACCTCGATCACGTAGATCTTGTCGCCCTGCAGGGCCAGCTGCACGTTCATCAGGCCGACAACGCCCAGCTCCAGGGCCATTTTCTTGACCTGTACGCGGACTTCGTCCTGCACTTCCTTGCTCAGCGAGTAAGGTGGCAGCGAGCAAGCAGAGTCACCGGAGTGAACGCCGGCCTGCTCGATGTGCTGCATGATCGCGCCGATCACCACGTCGGTGCCATCGCACACCGCATCCACGTCCATCTCGATGGCGCAGTTGAGGAAGTGGTCGAGCAGTACCGGGCTGTCGTTGGAAACCTGAACGGCTTCACGCAGGTAGCGCTTGAGTTCGTCCAGCTCGTAGACGATTTCCATGGCACGGCCACCCAGCACGTAGGACGGGCGCACCACCAGCGGGTAACCGATAGCGCCAGCAGCCTTGATGGCTTCGTCTTCGCTGCGAACAGTGGCGTTTGGCGGCTGCAGCAGGCTCAGGCGCTGTACCATCTGCTGGAAGCGCTCACGGTCTTCGGCGCGGTCAATGGCGTCCGGGCTGGTACCGATGATCGGTACGCCGGCTTCTTCCAGGGCACGGGCCAGTTTCAGCGGGGTCTGGCCGCCGTAATGGACGATTACGCCTTTCGGCTTCTCGACGCGGCACACTTCCAGCACGTCTTCCAGGGTCAGCGGCTCGAAGTACAGGCGGTCGGAGGTGTCGTAGTCGGTGGAGACGGTTTCCGGGTTGCAGTTGACCATGATGGTCTCGTAACCGTCTTCACGCAGTGCCAGTGCGGCGTGTACGCAGCAGTAGTCGAACTCGATACCTTGGCCGATACGGTTCGGGCCACCACCCAGGATCATGATCTTGTCGCGGGTGGACGGGTTGGCCTCGCACTCTTCCTCGTAGGTGGAGTACAGGTAGGCAGTATCGGTGGCGAACTCGGCAGCGCAGGTGTCGACGCGCTTGTACACCGGGAACACTTCCAGCTTGTGGCGGTGGCGACGCAGGTTCTTGTCGGTGATACCCAGCAGCACAGCCAGGCGCTGGTCAGAGAAGCCCTTGCGCTTGAGGCGCAGCATGTAGTCCTTGTCGATCGCCGACAGGGCCAGGGTCTTGACCTTCTCTTCTTCCTTGATCAGGTCTTCCATCTGCACCAGGAACCACATGTCGATGCCGGTCAGATTGAAGATTTCTTCGCAGGTCATGCCCGAACGCATGGCGTCGGCGACGTACCAGATACGCTCGGCACCTGGCACGGTCAGTTCGCGCTTGAGGATGCTGGCAGCTTCAGCGCTGGCCAGGTCGACTTTCGGGTCGAGGCCGCAGGCACCTACTTCCAGGCCGCGCAGGGCTTTCTGCAGGGACTCCTGGAAGGTACGGCCGATGGCCATGACTTCACCCACGGATTTCATCTGGGTGGTCAGGCGGGCGTCGGCTTTCGGGAATTTCTCGAAGGCAAAACGCGGCAGCTTGGTGACGACGTAGTCGATCGACGGCTCGAAGGACGCCGGGGTGCGGCCGCCGGTGATGTCGTTCTGCAGTTCGTCGAGGGTGTAGCCGATGGCCAGCTTGGCGGCGATCTTGGCGATCGGGAAGCCGGTGGCCTTGGAGGCCAGTGCCGACGAACGCGAAACACGCGGGTTCATCTCGATCACAACCATGCGACCGGTGTTCGGGCAGATACCGAACTGCACGTTGGAACCGCCGGTCTCGACACCGATTTCACGCAGCACCGCCAGCGAGGCGTTGCGCATGATCTGGTATTCCTTGTCGGTCAGGGTCTGTGCCGGGGCAACGGTGATCGAGTCACCGGTGTGCACACCCATCGGGTCGAAGTTTTCGATCGAGCAGACGATGATGCAGTTGTCCTTTTTGTCGCGGACCACTTCCATCTCGTACTCTTTCCAGCCGATCAGCGATTCGTCGATCAGCAGTTCCTTGGTCGGCGACAGGTCCAGACCACGGGTGCAGATTTCTTCGAACTCTTCACGGTTGTAGGCGATACCACCGCCAGTGCCGCCCATGGTGAACGACGGGCGGATGATGCATGGGAAGCCGAGCTTCTCGAGGACCGCATTGGCCTCTTCCATGCTGTGGGCGATACCGGAGCGCGGGCACTCCAGGCCGATATCCTTCATGGCCTTGTCGAAGCGCGAACGGTCTTCAGCCTTGTCGATGGTGTCGGCGTTGGCACCGATCATCTCTACGCCGAACTTTTCCAGAACGCCATGGCGCTCCAGGTCCAGGGCGCAGTTCAGGGCAGTCTGGCCACCCATGGTCGGCAGGACGGCGTCCGGGCGCTCTTTCTCGATGATCTTGGCCACCGACTGCCACTTGATCGGCTCGATGTAGGTGGCGTCGGCCATGGCCGGGTCGGTCATGATGGTGGCTGGGTTGGAGTTCACCAGGATGACGCGGAAACCTTCCTCGCGCAGGGCTTTGCAAGCCTGGGCGCCGGAGTAGTCGAATTCGCAGGCCTGGCCGATCACGATCGGGCCAGCGCCGAGAATCAGGATGCTTTTGATGTCTGTACGTTTTGGCATGGTTGTCACTCAAATCCGGGGTCAGTCGGCAAGCCGCTTTGAACAATCTGGGTCAGGCGCTGCCGGGCGCGGCGCAAGCCGGCCCGGGGCCTTGAAGCAGGATGCTCAGCGGCGCTTGGCCATGGCATCGGTGAAACGATCGAACAGTGGCGCGACGTCGGTCGGGCCTGGGCTCGCTTCAGGGTGGCCCTGGAAGCTGAACGCGCTCTTGTCGGTGCGCTCGATACCTTGCAGGGTGCCGTCGAACAGCGACTTGTGAATGGCGCGGACGTTGCCCGGCAGGGTGGCCTCGTCAACGGCAAAGCCGTGGTTCTGGCTGGTGATCATGACCACGCCAGTGTCCAGGTCCTGCACCGGGTGGTTGGCACCGTGGTGGCCGTGGCCCATTTTCACGGTCTTGGCGCCGGACGCCAGGGCCAGCAGTTGGTGGCCGAGGCAGATGCCGAATACCGGAATCTCGGTTTCGAGGATTTCCTTGATCGCCTGGATGGCGTAGTCGCACGGCTCAGGGTCACCAGGGCCGTTGGACAGGAACACGCCGTCCGGGTTGAGTGCCAGCACTTCGCTGGCCGGGGTCTGGGCAGGCACCACGGTCACGCGGCAGCCACGGGCTACCAGCATGCGCAGGATGTTCAGCTTGACGCCGTAGTCGAAGGCAACCACGTGGTACGGCAGGTCGGCAGCTTCGATGGTCGGGTGGCTGTCGGTTTTCAGCTCCCACACGCTGGAGCGCCATTCGTAGCGTTCCGTGGTGGAAACGACCTTGGCCAGGTCCATGCCCTTCAGGCCCGGGAAAGCGCGGGCAGCGGCGATGGCGGCTTCTTCGCTGATGTTGTCACCAGCAAGGATGCAACCGTTCTGAGCGCCCTTTTCACGCAGGATACGGGTCAGGCGACGGGTGTCGATGCCAGCGATGGCAACGACGTTGTTGGCCTTGAGGTACTCAGGCAGCGACTGGGTGTTACGCCAGTTGCTGGCCAGCAGCGGCAGGTCACGGATGACCAGGCCAGCGGACCAGACGCGGTTCGACTCGGCATCTTCCGGGGTAGTACCGGTGTTGCCGATGTGCGGGTAGGTCAGGGTAACGATTTGCTGCGCGTAGGAAGGGTCTGTAAGGATTTCCTGGTAGCCGGTCATAGCGGTGTTGAATACCACCTCACCAACGGTCTGACCGTCGGCACCAATGGCTTCACCGCGAAAAATACTGCCGTCGGCAAGGGCGAGTATGGCTGGCTTTGTCAAGAAGACCTCCCGTAAATCAAGCATGAAAGGGCGATCGCAGGTTGCAAAAAAGCGGAGTGACGTATGGACACGTCACCCCGCTTTCATGTGCTGAATTCAATTCGCTGCGCGCTTTTAGTGGACACACTAAAGCTGTAGCTTACAGAAAAGTGCGTTTTGGGTCTACCGCATATGTGTCTCTAAAACACATGAATGCGACAGACTGACATTTGTGCTGGCTTCTTCGCGGGCTTGCCCGCGAAGAAGCCAACACCGCTCCCACGGCTTAGTGCAGTTCGAGCACATCCTGCATGTCATACAGCCCAGGCTCACGCCCATCCAGCCACAGCGCCGCACGCACGGCACCCTTGGCAAAGGTCATGCGGCTCGAGGCCTTGTGGGTAATTTCCAGGCGCTCGCCTTCTGCTGCGAACAGAACCGTGTGATCACCCACCACATCGCCGGCGCGCACGGTGGCGAAGCCGATGGTCTTGCGGTCACGCGCGCCGGTCTGCCCTTCGCGGCCATACACGGCCACTTCCTGCAGGTCCCGGCCCAGCGCATTGGCAACCACTTCACCCATGCGCAACGCAGTACCCGATGGGGCATCGACCTTGTGCCGGTGATGCGCCTCGATGATCTCGATATCGACATCATCGCCCAGCACCCGGGCAGCGAGGTCAAGCAGTTTGAGGCTGAGGTTCACACCCACGCTGAAGTTGGCAGCGAACACAATGGGGATGTCCTTGCCAGCCTCAGCCAGCAGCTGCTTCTCTTCAACCGTAAAACCGGTGGTACCAATGATCATCGCCTTACCGTGCTTGCGGCAGAATGCGAGGTTTTTCAGGGTTACGGAAGGGTGAGTGAAGTCGATCAGCACGTCGAATTCGTCGGCGACCTTGGCCAGATCGTCGGACAACAACACGCCAATACGGCCAAGCGCCGCCAGCTCACCGGCATCTGCCCCAACCAGCGAGCTGTCAGGGCGATCGATCGCCGCCGTCAGCCCCGCACCCGGGGTTTGTTGCACGGCTTCGATAAGGGTCTTGCCCATCCGCCCCGCCGCGCCCATCACTGCAATACGTCGCATAGCCTTTTCCTTGTCAGAGATCGCCGAAGAAGCGCTTCACGCCATCGAACCAGCCACTGGCCTTGGGCGAGTGGGAGCTGTCACCTTCCAGCGAATCACGCAGCTCTTCGAGCAGCTCGCGCTGGCGACGGCTGAGGTTGACCGGGGTTTCCACCGCCACACGGCACAGCAGGTCACCCGCACCACCGCCACGCACCGGCGCAACACCCTTGCCACGCAGGCGGAACTGCTTGCCAGTCTGGGTGCCTTCTGGAATCTTCAGCTTCACACGACCATCCAGGGTCGGCACTTCCAGCTCGCCACCCAGGGCCGCATCGGTGTAGCTGATCGGTACTTCGCAGTACAGGTGCTTGCCGTCACGCTGGAAGATCTCGTGCTCACGCACGCTGATCACCACATACAGGTCGCCAGTCGGGCCACCATGGGTACCGGCTTCGCCCTCGCCCGACAGGCGGATGCGGTCGCCAGTATCGACACCTGCCGGCACCTTGACCGACAGCGTCTTGTACTCTTCGACACGGCCTTCGCCGTGGCACGAGGTGCACGGATCGGTAATGATCTTGCCCTGGCCATGGCAGCGCGGGCAGGTCTGTTGTACCGAGAAGAAACCTTGCTGCATACGCACCTGGCCGATGCCGCCGCAAGTCGGGCAGGTCGACGGGGTCGAACCCTTCTTGGCACCGGAGCCATCGCAAGGCTGGCAGTTGACCAGGGTAGGTACACGGATGCTGACCGTGGTACCACGCACCGCCTCTTCCAGGTTCAGCTCGAGGGTGTAGCGCAGGTCGCTGCCACGCTGGGCACCACCACGACCACCACCGCGGCCACCGCCGAAGAAGTCGCTGAACACATCGCCGAAGATATCGGAGAAGTTGGCACCACCGAAGCCGGCACCGCCGCCACCCATGCTTGGGTCCACGCCGGCATGACCGTACTGGTCGAACGCCGCACGCTTGCTGGCATCAGACAGTACTTCGTAGGCCTCGTTGGCCTCTTTGAACTTGTCTTCCGACTCTTTGTCGCCCGGGTTGCGGTCCGGGTGGTACTTCATCGCCAGACGACGGTAAGCCTTCTTGAGGTCAGCTTCACTGGCGCCGCGCTCGACACCCAGAACCTCATAGTAATCACGCTTGGACATAGGTCATTTGCACCTTGTTGGGCGTCTGGCATCTGCGCCGCGCCATCAGTACCTGCCGCCCCTCCAGGAGCACTGACAGATGCTGTAAAAATTCTCGAATTCCAGATACGCCAACGCGGGAGCAAGCCCCCGCGCGGCGACATCCTACCAGTTCACCACCAAACGGCGGTGAACCGGCCGACAACATGCAACGATTACTTCTTGTCGTCGCCTTTCACTTCTTCGAACTCGGCGTCAACCACGTCATCGTGCTTGGCTTCCGGCTCGGCCTGCTGCGCGCCACCCTGAGGCTGTTCAGCCGACTGCTCGGCGTACATCTTCTGGGCAACCGGAGCGGAGACCTTGGACAGCTCTTCGACCTTGGCATCGATTGCAGCCTTGTCGTCGCCTTTGACGGCAGCTTCCAGGGCAACCACGGCAGCCTCGATGGCGGTTTTCTCTTCGGCGGTAACCTTGTCACCGGCGTCAACGACCATCTTGCGGGTCGAGTGAACCAGCGCGTCACCCTGGTTACGGGCAGCGGCCAGCTCTTCGAACTTGCGGTCTTCCTCGGCGTTGGCCTCGGCGTCACGCACCATGCGCTCGACTTCTTCGTCCGACAGGCCGGAGTTGGCCTTGATCACGATCGACTGAGCCTTGCCGGTGGCCTTGTCTTTCGCGCCAACGTGCAGAATACCGTTGGCATCGATGTCGAAGGTCACTTCGATCTGCGGCACGCCACGTGGTGCTGGCGGAATGTCAGCCAGGTCGAACTTGCCCAGCGACTTGTTCTGCGAAGCTTGCTTACGCTCACCTTGCAGCACATGAATGGTCACGGCGCCCTGGTTGTCGTCGGCAGTCGAGAACACCTGCGACTTCTTGGTCGGGATGGTGGTGTTCTTCTCGATCAGCGCAGTCATCACGCCACCCATGGTTTCGATACCCAGGGTCAGCGGGCTGACGTCCAGCAGCAGTACGTCTTTCACGTCACCGGCCAGGACAGCACCCTGGATGGCAGCACCCATGGCCACGGCTTCGTCCGGGTTGACGTCCTTGCGGGCTTCTTTACCGAAGAAGTCAGCAACGGTTTTCTGTACCAGCGGCATACGGGTCTGGCCACCGACCAGGATCACGTCGTCGATCTTGCTGGCGTCGATACCGGCATCTTTCAGGGCGATGCGGCAAGGCTCGATGGTACGCTGAACCAGGTCTTCGACCAGCGACTCCAGCTTGGCGCGGGAGATTTTGACGTTCAGGTGCTTAGGACCGGTGGCATCTGCAGTGATGTACGGCAGGTTGACGTCGGTCGACTGAGCGGACGACAGCTCGATCTTGGCCTTCTCGGCAGCTTCCTTCAGGCGCTGCATGGCCAGCGGGTCGCCTTTCAGGTTCATGCCGGTTTCTTTCTTGAACTCTTCGACCAGGTAGTCGATCAGCAGCATGTCGAAGTCTTCGCCACCCAGGAAGGTGTCGCCGTTGGTAGCCAGTACTTCGAACTGGTGCTCACCGTCGACTTCGGCGATTTCGATGACCGAAACGTCGAAGGTACCGCCACCCAGGTCATAAACGATGACAGTGTGGTCGCCCTTGGCCTTGTCCATGCCGTAGGCCAGCGCAGCAGCGGTCGGTTCGTTGATGATGCGTTTTACGTCCAGACCCGCGATGCGGCCGGCGTCTTTAGTGGCCTGACGCTGGCTGTCGTTGAAGTAGGCCGGCACGGTGATGACCGCTTCGGTCACTGGCTCGCCGAGGTAGTCTTCGGCGGTTTTCTTCATTTTTTTCAGGACTTCGGCGCTGATTTGCGGCGGAGCCATTTTCTGGCCGTTCACTTCTACCCAGGCGTCACCGTTGTCGGCCTTGGCGATCTTGTACGGAACCAGCTGGATGTCTTTCTGCACGACCTGCTCTTCGAAGCGGCGGCCGATCAGGCGCTTCACCGCGAACAGGGTGTTGTGCGGGTTGGTGACAGCCTGGCGCTTGGCCGACTGACCTACCAGGATTTCGCCATCGTTGGCGTAGGCCACGATCGAAGGGGTGGTACGCGCACCTTCGGCGTTTTCGATGACCTTGACGTTACCGTTTTCCAGAATGGAGACGCACGAGTTGGTGGTCCCCAGGTCGATACCGATGATTTTACCCATGTTAACTCTCCCGAAACTTGAATTTGGTAGCAGCGACTACTTTGGCCAACTGCGGTAATACTTGAAGGCTTGACACCTAGATGGGGATGCCCCGACGGATTTCAAGCCTTTTCATTGATCGAGGGTTGCGCCGCGCTAGGCGCCTTGCTGACCACCACCATGGCGGGGCGCAGCAGGCGGCCGTTCAGCAGGTAACCCTTCTGGAATACGTTCAGCACGCTGTTCGGCTCGACCTCGGCGTTTTCCTGCATGGCCATGGCCTGGTGATGCTCAGGGTTGAAGGGCTGGCCGTGCGGATCGACAACTTCGAGGTTGTAGCGCTTGAGGGTGTCCTGGAACATCTTCAGGGTCAGCTCGACGCCTTCGCGGATCTGCTTGACGTGCTCGTCATCAGCGCTGGAGTGCGCCAGGGCCAGCTCCAGGCTGTCGATTACCGGCAGCAGGTCGTTGGAGAACTTCTCCAGGGCGAACTTGCGGGCCTTGTCGACCTCCTGCTCAGCGCGACGAATGCTGTTCTGCGCCTCTGCTGCCACACGCAGGGACTGATCCTTGGCGGCGGCCAGCTGCTCCTCGAGTTCCAGAACACGGGCGTCAGCAGTCACTTCTGCACCGACTTCTTCAACGTTAAGGTCTTTCTCGTTCAGCTGTTCGTCAGCCATGGGGTCTCTCCTGCGCAATTTTGTGGACTGCGAGCCAGGCTCGCCTTTGATGTCGGCTATATGGGGCCGGAAAAACCAGCTTCAAGGGGCGAGGTGGTTTTCCGGGCGGCAACAGAATCTGCCAACAGGCATTGGCAGGCCTGAAAAAAGTACTGTATAAATAACCAGACCTGACTTTTCGGGAGCCGCCCCATGCTGGTGCACCTGTCCATTCACAACTACGCCATCGTCGAGCACCTCGACCTCGAAATTGCCCGCGGCATGTCCGTCATCACCGGCGAGACCGGTGCCGGCAAATCGATCATGCTCGACGCCCTGGGCCTGGCCCTTGGCGACCGGGCCGACAGCGGCGTGGTACGCCCCGGCACCGACAAGGCGGACATCCTCGCCACCTTCGACCTCGTGGACATCCCCGAGGCCCATGCCTGGCTGGCCGAGCGCGACCTGGACAACGACGGCCTGTGCATCCTGCGCCGGGTCATTACCGCCGAGGGCCGCAGCCGCGGCTACATCAATGGCACGCCCTGCCCGCTCGGCGACCTCAAGGCGCTGGGCGAGCTGCTGATCGATATCCACAGCCAGCACGAGCACCAGTCGCTGCTGAAAACCGACACCCACCGCCGCTTGCTCGACGAGTATGCCGGCGCCGTCGACCTGTCCCGCCAGGTGCAGCTTGCCGCCAAACGCTGGAACCAGACCCGCCTGGAACTGGAGCGGTTGTCCAACTCCGGCGACGAGCAACGCGCCCGTCACCAATTGCTGAGCTACCAGCTGGAAGAACTGGACAACCTCGGCCTGGGCGAGCACGAACTGGAGCAGCTGGAACAGGAACACAAGAACCTGACCAGCGCCGAAGCCCTGTTCGGCATCTGCCGCCAGGTCATCGACCAGTGCAGCGAAAGCGACTCGGGCAACGTGCTTAGCGCCCTCACCGCCAGCCTCAATCGCCTGGGCGCCACCACCAACTCACCCAAGGCCCTGGGCGAAGCGGCCAACCTGATCGCCAGCGCGCAGATTCAGGTAGAGGAAGCCGTAGGCGAACTCAACCGCTTTCTCGACAATTTCGACGCCGACCCCATGCGCCTGCAAGCGCTGGAAGAGCGCCTGGACACTATCTATACGCTGGCGCGCAAACACCGCGTGCACCCCACCGAACTGCCCCACCTGCAGCAGCAACTGATGGAAGAGATCGAGGGCCTGAACGCCAGCGACGAGTCGATCGAGCAGTTGGGCGTAGAGCTGGCAGCCTTCGCCCAGCATTATAAAGAGAAGGCTCGCGAGCTCAGCACCCTGCGCCAGCAAGCCGCTCAGCAGTTGGCCGTGGCGGTGGAGCAGGAAATCCAGCGCCTGGGCATGCCTGGCGGGCGCTTCTGCATCGAACTGACGCCGAACGAAGGCTCAGACCTGTCGCCACATGGACTGGAGCAGATCGAACTGCTGGTCAGCGCCAACCCCGGCCAACCACTCAAAGGGCTGGCAAAGGTAGCCTCGGGTGGCGAACTGTCGCGTATCAGCTTGGCGATTCAAGTCATCACCGCGCAGACATCACGCATTCCTACCCTGGTGTTCGACGAAGTCGACGTGGGCATCGGCGGCCCTACTGCGGAAATTGTCGGCCAGTTGCTCCGCCGCCTGGGCGAGCGCGGGCAAGTACTGACCGTAACTCACCTGCCGCAGGTCGCGGCGCAAGGTCACCACCACCTGTTCGTGCATAAAGTGCGCAACAGCGATACCACCCACACCGCTGTGGCCAGCCTGGGCAAGCGTGAGCGGGTCGAGGAAGTGGCGCGAATGCTCGGCGGCATCGATCTGACCAAGGAATCCCTGGCGCATGCGCGCAAGATGGTGGTAAGCGGCAAGGCCTGATCCCTTCTTTTTCAGGCCCATTCGCGGGTAAACCCGCTCCCACAGGTTTTTTGCAAGGCTCAGGATTTGTGTGGTCCCTGTGGGAGCGGGCATGCCCGCGAAGAAGCCAGCTCAGACAACAAACCTCTCAGCCCCAGAAAGCACAAAGGCGACCCGAAGGTCGCCTTTGCTGTCCATAACGAAAAAATCGTTACTTCTTCTTACGCACGTACAGGACCAGATTGTGGTCCACCAGCTCGAAACCGTGTTCCTCCACGATTTCACGCTGACGCTTCTCGATCGCGGCATCCATGAACTCGATGACTTCGCTGGTATCCACGTTCACCATATGGTCGTGGTGACCGCCATCAGCCAGCTCGAACACTGCGTGGCCGCCGTCGAAGTTGTGGCGAACCACCAAGCCTGCCGCTTCGAACTGGGTCAGTACGCGATAGACGGTGGCCAGGCCTACGTCCTCGCCCGCCTCCATCAGCGCCTTGTAGACATCCTCGGCACTCATGTGACGCTGCTCGGTAGAGTCGAGCATCTGAAGGATCTTGACTCGAGGCAGGGTCACCTTGAGACCGGCTTTGCGCAATTCGCTATTTTCAACCATGGTCAGCTTTCTCGCCGATGCTGCTTCGCAGCTTCTCTTAATACGGGTATGATCGGGGTTTACGTTGTCCAGCCAAGATAGTGGAAGTCGCCCACCGATGCAAAACACCAAGCTCTTGCTAAACAGCCTCGCCCTCGCGGGACTGCTCGCACTCGCCGGTTGCTCGTTTCCCGGGGTTTACAAAATCGACATCCAGCAGGGCAATGTCGTCACGCAGGATATGATAGACCAATTACGCCCGGGAATGACCCGACGGCAAGTAAGGTTTATCATGGGCAATCCGCTGATTCAGGATACTTTCAACACCAATCGTTGGGATTACCTGTACAGCCTGCAGCCTGGTGGCGGTAAACGCCAGCAGGAGCGCATGAGCATTTTCTTCAATGAAAGCGACCAGCTGGTGAGCCTGTCTGGCGACTTCATGCCAGGCGTCAGCAAGGACCAGGAAATCCTTGGTGGCAGCAGCGATACCACGGTCAGCCCAGCCGCCGAGCCAGGCCAGACCGAGCAGCCAGCTGCACAGCCTGAGGAAAAACCGGCCAAGCCTGGCTCGACCGAAGAGTCCATCCAGCGCGAGATCGACACCATCGAGACCACCCCGGTCCCGACCCCGGCACCGCTGGAAACCCGCTAAGCGGGAACAGCAGCCGAAAAAAAGCCCGGACCTGGTCCGGGCTTTTTGTTTGCGGCTAACCGTCAGGCATTCAGTTGCTTGGCGCGCTGGCAGAAGGCATCGACCAGCGTGTTGGCCGCCTGGTTGAACAGCGGGCCCAGCGTGGCGCGCACAATCGGCCCGGCATAATCGAAGGACAGGTCCAGGCTGATCTTGCAGGCCTTTTCTCCCAGTGGCTTGAACACCCACACACCATGCAGCTGGGTGAATGGCCCTTCCTCTAGGTTCATCTCGATAGACTGCCCCGGCACCAGCACGTTACGCGTCACAAAGTGCTGGCTCATGCCACCCTTGGCCACTTCGAGCCTGGCACGCATGTGCGTGTCACTGGCGTCGATCACCGTCGAGGCCGAGCACCAGGGCAGAAACTCAGGGTAGCTGGCCACATCGTTGACCAGATCGTAGAGCGCCTGGGCGGGGTATGGCAGCAGGGCGGAGCGTTGAATATGGGTAGTCATCCAGGCGTCACTTCCAAGGCTGGGTGGCGGCGCTTCGCAGCGTGCCGAAAACAGGTTCTGTCACCAAGACAGGCCCGTATTGTCCGGTATTCATTGCAGTGGCTCAAGCACACCGAAATCCCATAGCGGACGACGCACGGACTTGCCTATAATGCCGCCCCTATGGCTAAGCAAAAAAAACATCCGACCGGGACCATCGCGCAGAACAAGAAAGCGCGACACGATTACTTCATCGAACACAAGTTCGAGGCCGGGCTGGTCCTGTCCGGCTGGGAAGTAAAAAGCCTGCGCGCCGGCAAGGCACACCTAGTTGACAGCTACGTGCTGCTCAAGGACGGTGAAGCCTGGCTGTTCGGCAGCCACATCACCCCGCTGACCACCGCCAGCACCCACGTCATCGCCGACCCTATCCGCACGCGCAAGCTGCTGCTGAACAAGCGCGAGCTCGAGCGACTGGAAGCGGCCGTGGCGCAAAAGGGCTACACCTGCGTTGCCCTGGCGCTGTACTGGAGCAAGCACCTGATCAAGTGCGAAATCGCACTGGGCAAGGGCAAGAAGGAATTCGACAAGCGCGACACCGTGCGCGAACGCGATTCCAACCGCGAGCTGCAGCGGGTTGTGCGGAACAAGGGCAAGGAAGACTAAAACTTCTTCAGCCTGTTCCGGCCTCTTCGCGGGCACGCCCGCTCCCACAGGGATTGCACCGGCTTCGGAAGCGATACATAACCTGTGGGAGCGGGCGCGCCCGCGAAGAAGCCCACGCAGCTCTCAACGCCCGCTACGCCGCTCCGCCCGCGCCACCCGCTGCGCTTCCTCGTGCGCCTCTTCCAGCACCTCCTGCACATACAGAATGTGCCGGCTGGACACCTCCCGCGCATCGTCCGCCCTACCCTCGACAATCGCCAGGTACAGCTCCCGGTGCTGACTGATCAGCATGTCCCGGGTCTCGGTACGCTGCTGGTACATGCCACCAATGTTGGTTACCACGTTGCGCTTGAGCAGGTCGAACAAACCACGAATGGTGTGCAGCAACACCGCGTTATGGCTGGCCTCGGCGATTGCCAGGTGAAAGCTCGCATCGGCAGCACCTTCTTCCGCACGGGTCACCTCATCGACCCGGGTGTAACAGTCCTGCAGCGCGTCAAAGGCCGCCTTCAAGCGCGTACGGTCCGGCTCGGTGGCGCGCTGGGCCGCGTAATAGGCACACGACGCCTCCAGGGTATGGCGGAATTCAAGCAGATCTCGCTGCGCCTCGGCACTGTGCTCAAGCAACTGCAGCAGCGGGTCGCTGAAGGTGGAGCCCAGGGACTCGGCAACAAAATTGCCCCCACCCTGACGGCTGACAAGCAGCCCCTTGGCCACCAGCTTCTGGATCGCCTCACGCAGTGACGGGCGGGACACACCGAACTGCTCGGCAAGGGCGCGCTCGGCCGGCAGACGCTGTCCCGAGGTCAGCGTGCCCTCCAGAATCATCCCTTCCAACCGGTCGACAATGTCGTCGGACAGGCGCCGTTGGCGGACCTGATCAAAAACCATCACATGCTCTCCACAAACCCCCGGCAAATATCAGGGGGCGCCTATTCTCGCCGATCCAGAGCGCGCAAACACCCATCAACGAGTGATTTTCCCAGCGCATCAGACGCCCGCTCATCGGTACGCGACCAAAGTTTTGCACAGGACAAATTGACACACCCATAACAGCGCTTTTAACCTAGCGACCAGTCATTGTAAATTGGTCTTACCAATTATCCAATGCCAGTGCTGACCAACAACAATTAGGGGCCACCCCATATGCAAACCTGGCAACAACTCTATAGCCCGCTTGGTAGTCTTGGCCTGTCCGCACTGGCGGCGGTCATTCCCATCGTGTTCTTCTTCCTTGCCCTCGCCGTGTTCCGCCTCAAAGGCCACGTCGCCGGCAGCATCACTCTCGCGTTGTCGATCCTGGTGGCCATCTTCGCCTTCCAGATGCCTGTCGACATGGCATTTGCCGCCGCAGGTTATGGCTTCCTCTATGGCCTCTGGCCAATTGCCTGGATCATCGTGGCCGCGGTGTTCCTGTACAAACTCACGGTCAAGAGCGGCCAGTTCGAAGTAATCCGCAGCTCGGTGCTGTCGATTACCGACGACCAGCGCCTGCAAGTGCTGCTGATCGGCTTCTGCTTCGGCGCCTTCCTGGAAGGTGCAGCCGGCTTTGGCGCACCGGTAGCGATCACCGCCGCCCTGCTGGTTGGCCTGGGCTTCAACCCGCTGTACGCCGCCGGCCTGTGCCTGATCGCCAACACCGCCCCGGTGGCCTTCGGCGCCCTGGGCATCCCGATCATCGTCGCCGGCCAGGTGACAGGCATCGACGCCTTCCACATCGGCGCCATGACCGGCCGCCAGCTGCCGCTGCTGTCGCTGTTCGTGCCGTTCTGGCTGGTATTCATGATGGATGGCTTGCGTGGCGTGAAGGAAACCTGGCCTGCCGCCCTGGTTGCCGGCCTGAGCTTTGCCGTTACCCAGTACTTCACCTCGAACTTCATCGGCCCGGAACTGCCCGACATCACCTCGGCACTGGCCAGCCTGATCTGCCTTACCCTGTTCCTGAAAGTCTGGCAGCCAAAGCGTTCGTTCAGCGAGGCCAAAGGCAGCGTCGGCGCAGCTGTCGTGCAGCCAAGCGGCAGCCAGCCTACCCCTTACAGCTTCGGCGAAATCTTCAAAGCCTGGTCGCCGTTCCTGATCCTGACCGTGCTGGTCACCATCTGGACCCTGAAGCCGTTCAAGGCAGCCTTCGCCCCGGGCGGCGCGATGTACAACTTCGTGTTCAACTTCGCCATCCCGCACCTCGACCAACTGGTGATCAAGACCGCACCGATCGTTGCTGCACCCACCGCCATGCCAGCGGTGTTCAAGCTCGACCCGATCTCTGCCACCGGCACTGCAATCTTCCTCTCGGCGCTGATCTCCATGGCCGTGCTGAAGATCAACTTCAAAACTGGTCTGACCACTTTAAAAGAGACCTTCTGGGAGCTGCGCTGGCCGATCCTGTCGATCGGCATGGTGCTGGCCTTCGCCTTCGTCACCAACTACTCAGGCATGTCTTCGACCATGGCCCTGGTACTGGCCGGCACTGGCGCCGCGTTCCCGTTCTTCTCGCCGTTCCTTGGCTGGCTGGGCGTGTTCCTGACGGGTTCGGACACTTCGTCCAACGCCCTGTTCAGCTCGCTGCAGGCCACCACTGCTCACCAGATCGGCGTCAACGACACCCTGCTGGTTGCCGCTAACACCAGCGGCGGCGTGACCGGCAAGATGATCTCGCCGCAGTCGATCGCCGTGGCCTGCGCCGCCACCGGCCTGGTCGGCAAGGAATCCGACCTGTTCCGCTTCACCGTCAAGCACAGCCTGTTCTTCGCCACCATCGTTGGCCTGATCACCCTGATCCAGGCTTACTGGCTGACCGGCATGCTGGTTCATCACTAAAGTGAAAGGGGCCGGGCGCCATCGCGCCCGGCACTCCCCACAAGCAACGCTGCGAGAATCCATGATCATTTCTGCCTCTACCGACTATCGCGCCGCGGCCCAACGCAAGCTGCCTCCCTTCCTGTTCCACTACGCCGATGGCGGCGCATACGCCGAGCACACCCTGCGCCACAACGTGTCGGACCTGGCCGGCATTGCCCTGCGCCAGCGCGTGCTGAACAACATGTCCGAGCTCAGCCTCTCCACCCGCCTGTTCGACGAAACCCTGAGCATGCCGGTGGCGCTGGCCCCGGTCGGCCTTACCGGCATGTATGCCCGCCGTGGCGAAGTGCAGGCGGCGCGTGCGGCGGCAGCCCATGGCATCCCCTTCACCATGTCCACGGTGTCGGTGTGCCCGATCGAAGAAGTGGCCCCGGCCATCGACCGGCCGATGTGGTTCCAGCTGTATGTGCTCAAGGACCGTGGCTTCATGCGCAACGCCCTGGAGCGGGCCAAGGCTGCCGGGGTCAAGACGTTGGTATTCACCGTCGACATGCCCGTACCCGGTGCCCGCTACCGCGATGCCCACTCGGGCATGAGCGGCCGCAACGGCCCGCTGCGCCGCGTGCTGCAAGCCATGACGCACCCCGAGTGGGCGTGGGATGTGGGCGTGATGGGCCGCCCGCACGACCTGGGCAACATCTCCAAGTACCGCGGCAACCCCACCGGCCTGGCCGACTACATCGGCTGGCTGGGCAACAACTTCGACCCGTCCATCTCGTGGAAAGACCTGGAGTGGATCCGCGAATTCTGGGACGGCCCAATGATCATCAAGGGCATTCTCGACGCTGATGACGCCCGCGATGCGGTCAAGTTCGGTGCCGACGGCATCGTGGTGTCCAACCACGGCGGCCGCCAGCTCGATGGCGTGCTGTCCAGCGCCCGCGCCCTGCCGGCGATTGCCGATGCGGTCAAAGGTGATATCAAGATCCTCGCCGACTCGGGCATCCGCAGCGGCCTCGACGTGGTGCGCATGATCGCCCTGGGCGCCGACACTGTGCTGATCGGTCGCGCCTTCCTGTGGGCCTTGGCCGTACACGGCGAAGCCGGGGTTAAAAACCTGCTCGAACTGTTCGAGAAGGAAATGCGCGTGGCCATGGTGCTGACCGGTGCCAAGTCGATCAGCGAGATCACCCGCGACTCGCTGGTACGCGAACTGGGCGCCTGACCGCCTGCCAGAAACACCGCCTGATTGACCCGGGGCATGTGGCGCACAGACGCCACAGCCCCGCGAGGAGACTGCATGAGCCTGCCCGCCGCGTTCCTGCGTGATGCCGAGCGCCTGATACCCGCCGAACGCCGCTTCGACGACCCCACGTCCACCCTGGCCTTCGGCACCGACGCCAGCTTCTACCGGCTGATCCCCAAGCTGGTGGTGCGCGTCGAATCCGAAGACGAAGTGGTCGGCCTGATCAAACTGGCCCAGCGCGAGCGGGTGCCGGTCACCTTCCGCGCGGCGGGTACCAGCCTGTCCGGCCAGGCCATCAGCGACTCGGTACTGATTGTGCTCGGTGATAACTGGAACGGCCGCGAGATCCGCGGCCAGGGCGAGCAGATCCGCCTGCAACCCGGCGTCATCGGCGCCCAGGCCAACGCCTGGCTGGCCCCGTTCGGGCGCAAGATCGGCCCGGATCCTGCCTCGATCAACGCCTGCAAGATTGGCGGCATCGTTGCCAACAATGCCAGCGGCATGTGCTGCGGCACCGCGCAAAATACCTACCACACCCTGGCCGGCCTGCGCCTGGTGCTGGCCGACGGCACCCGCCTCGACAGCGAAGACCCGGCCAGCGTCGCCGCCTTTGCAAGCAGCCACGCCGAGCTGCTGGAATCACTGGCCCGCCTGGGTCGCGAAACCCGCGCCAACACTGCACTGGCCGAGCGCATCCGGCACAAGTACCGGCTGAAGAACACCACCGGCTTGTCGCTGAACGCACTGGTGGATTACGACCAGCCGCTGGACATCCTGCAGCACCTGCTGGTCGGCTCCGAAGGTACGCTGGGCTTCATCAGCGCCGTCACTTACCACACCGTGCCCGACCACCCGCACAAGGCCAGCGCACTGCTGGTGTTTCCCAGCGTCGAAAGCTGCTGCCGGGCAGTGACCGTGCTCAAGCAACAGCCGGTTTCTGCCGTGGAGCTGCTCGACCGCCGCAGCCTGCGTTCGGTGCAGAACATGCCCGGCATGCCGCTGTGGGTAAAAGGCCTGTCGGACAATGCCTGCGCCCTGCTGATCGAGTCCCGCGCTGCCAGCCAGAGCCTGCTGCAAGAGCAACTGCAACAAGTGATGGCCTCGATCGCCGACTTCCCCCTGGAACAACAGGTGGACTTCAGCGAAGACCCGGCCGTGTACAACCAGCTGTGGAAAATCCGCAAAGACACCTTCCCCGCCGTCGGCGCCGTGCGCCAGACCGGCACCACGGTCATCATCGAAGACGTGACCTTCCCCGTTGAGCAACTGGCCGAAGGCGTCAACCGCCTGATCCAGCTGTTCGACAAGCACCGCTACGACGAAGCGATCATTTTCGGCCACGCGCTGGAGGGCAACCTGCACTTCGTCTTCACCCAGGGCTTCAACAACGCCGAGGAAGTCGCCCGCTACCAGGCGTTCATGGACGACGTGGCGCAGTTGGTGGCCGTGGAGTTCGGCGGCTCGCTCAAAGCCGAACACGGCACCGGCCGCAACATGGCCCCGTTCGTGGAGCTGGAATGGGGCCATGACGCCTACCAGCTGATGTGGCAGCTCAAGCGCCTGCTCGACCCCAACAGCATCCTCAACCCCGACGTGGTGCTGAGTGAAGACCCGGACATTCACCTGAAGAACCTCAAGCCACTGCCCGCCGCCGATGAAATCGTCGACAAGTGCATCGAGTGCGGCTTCTGCGAACCGGTGTGCCCATCCAAGGGCCTGACCCTCAGCCCGCGCCAGCGCATTGTCATGTGGCGTGACATCCAGGCCAGGCAACGCGCCGGCCTCGACACCCGCGAGCTGATGCAGACCTACCAGTACCAGGGCATCGACACCTGCGCCGCCACCGGCCTGTGCGCCCAGCGCTGCCCGGTCGGCATCAACACCGGTGAGCTGGTGAAGAAACTGCGCAGCCAGGCCGCCGACCATGACAAGACCGCCGACTGGCTGGCCGAACACTTCCACATCGCACTGGGTGGCGCACGCCTTACCCTCACAGCCGCCAATACTGCACGCAAGCTGCTCGGTGCCCCGCGCCTGGGCCGCCTGACCGGCACACTGAATAAAGTAAGCAAAGGCCGCCTGCCCCAGTGGACACCGGCCATGCCACAACCCCTGCGCCCGATCAGCTTCGGCGCGGCAAGTAACGACGCCCGCCCCCGCGTGGTGTACCTGGCCGCCTGCGTATCGCGGGTGATGGGCCCGGCCTATGCCGACCGTGAGCAAAGCTCGCTGCTGGACAAAACCCGCGGCCTGCTGGAAAAGGCCGGCTATCAGGTGGTGTTCCCCGAAAACTCAGACAGCCTGTGCTGCGGCCAACCATTCGCCTCCAAGGGCTACCCCGAACAGGCCGAGCACAAACGCCAGGAACTGATCAATGCCCTGCTGCACGCCAGCCGCGGCGGCCTTGACCCGATCTACTGCGACACCAGCCCCTGCACCCTGCGCCTGGTGCAAGACCTGGGTGACACCCGGCTGGACCTGTACGACCCGGTGCGCTTCATCCGCACCCACCTGCTCGACCGCCTGGAGTTCAGCCCCCAGGACGAGCCGGTGGCCGTGCACGTGACCTGTAGCACCCAGCATCTTGGCGAAAGCCAGGCACTGATCGACCTGGCGCGGCGTTGCAGCAAGCAGGTGGTGATCCCGGAAGGCATACATTGCTGTGGGTTTGCCGGTGACAAAGGCTTCACCACCCCCGAGCTCAATGCCCACTCGCTGCGCAGCCTGAAAGATGCGGTGCAGTATTGCAGCGAAGGCATCTCCACCAGCCGCACCTGCGAGATCGGCTTGAGCAGCCACAGCGGTATCGACTACCACGGGCTGGTCTACCTGGTGGACCGCGTTACCCGGCCACGCAGCATCTAAAGGCCGGCGCCGTCTCCATTTGTAGGAGCGGCCTTGTGTCGCGATCGGGCCGCGAAGCGGCCCCTCGATTTACGCACCCACACTGACATCCTGGGGCTGCTTCGCAGCCCGATCGCGACACAAGGCCGCTCCTACACAGGTACAGCGCAAGCCTGGGCCAACCGCGATACCTGTGGGAGCGGCTTCAGCCGCGAACACCGGCAAAGCCGGTGCCATCCCACCATCATTCCACCCCGCCACCATCCCGATTGAACCCCCGCCAATCCCCCACAGTCCACCTTACAGGCCCACCTTCCAGAGGCCCCAGAGGAGACACCCATGAAAGGTACCGCGCTTTCGGCCCTGTTCGCGGCCGCTACCCTGCTGGCTTCGCCTGTGTTCGCCGCCGATGACCTCTGCACCACCAACCTGCAAAAGATCGACGACAGCATGGCCACCGCCGGCGCCACCTCCGAAGGCCTGGACAAGGCCATTACCGAGCACGTCGACAAAGCCAAGGCCGCCCAGGCCTCGGGCGACACCAAGGAATGCATCGCCATCACCAGCAAAGTGCTGGAGCGCCTGGAAAAAACCGAGAAAGGCAGCGGCACCGGCAGCGGCGGCGCGTGAGCCTGAAAGCGGGCGACAGGACCGGCTGTCGACGTCGCCCGCGCAATGGCGTATACTCCGCCCCACGTGCCGTAAGGTGCGTTAGCGTAACGCTAGTGTGGGGCCGATTAGGATTCGACGCCGGTAGCGAAACTCTAGGTGCATGCCGAGTTGGTAACAGAACTCGTAAATCCACTGTTGCAACTTTTATAGTTGCCAATGACGAAAACTACGGCGCGGAGTACAAGCTGGCCGCTTAATGCGGTCTCTTGACCCGTTGCTTCTGGTAGCTTCGGCTCCAGCAATCACTAGGGGATGCCTGTAAACCCGAACTGATTGTCATACAGAACAGGATCGTCGCGTAGCACGTTGTGGGCGAAGTGACTAAAACTTACACAACTCATCCAAAGCACCCTGCCCGTCGGGCGGCTGCGGATTAAATCAGTAGACACGGCTAAGCATGTAGTACCGACAGCGGAGTACTGGCGGACGGGGGTTCAAATCCCCCCGGCTCCACCAAATGATCAATCAAAGACGTCCACGGACGTCTTTTTTTGTGCCTGAAATCCAGTAAATACACGGCTTCCAGCGCTTTTGCAGTCTTTTGAGATTTTTTGAGTTCCAGCCATTCGGGTATTCCAGGCGGTATTCCACCTCACCCGGTGCTAATCTTTGGAATACCGAATCAGTGCCTGAGGAGAATCTCATGCCTGCTCAAAACCTCCGTCTGTCCGATCGACAGCTCAAGGGAGTCAAACCCGCGTCCAAGGATTATGTCCTCACTGACGGTGATGGTTTGCAGCTCCGCGTACGCAGCAACGGCTCGTTGCTGTGGAATTTCAACTACCGCGAGCCGGTGACCAAGAAGCGCATCAACATCGGCTTCGGGACCTATCCCGAACTGTCACTGGCGAACGCACGAAAGAAGGCAGTCGAAGCCCGCGAGCTGCTCGCCCAAGGCATCGATCCGAAGGTGCAGCGCAATACGCTGAATGAAGCCAAGCGCGCGGAAACCGAACACACCTTCGAGAACGTGGCCACCGCCTGGTTTGAACTCAAGAAAGACTCGGTCACCCCAGCCTACGCCGAGGACATCTGGCGGTCGCTCACGTTGCACGTGCTCCCCGATTTGAAGACGACGCCACTGACGAAAATCACCGCGCCGATGGTGATCGGATTGCTTCGTCCAATCGAAGCGAAAGGCAGCCTGGAGACGGTCAAACGTCTTAGCCAGCGGCTAAACGAGATCATGACCTACGGCGTAAACTCCGGCCTGATCTTCGCCAACCCGCTCACCGGTATCAGGGCAGTATTCAAGAAGCCCAAGAAAGAGAACATGGCTGCGCTTCCGCCCGAAGAGCTCCCCGAGCTTATGCTGGAGATCGCGAACGCCAGCATCAAACGCACTACCCGCTGCCTGATCGAATGGCAGTTGCATACGATGACTCGCCCCGCTGAGGCGGCGACTACTCGCTGGGCGGACATCGACTTTGAAAGGCGTATCTGGACTATCCCACCGGAGCGAATGAAGAAGCGCCGTCCGCATAGCATCCCGTTGAGTGATCACGCTGTCGCCCTGTTGGAGTCACTCAAGCCTCACAGCGGCCATCGCGAATACGTCTTCCCGGCAGACAGAAATCCGCGCACCCACGCCAATAGCCAGACCGCCAACATGGCGTTGAAACGTATGGGCTTCCAGGATCGGTTGGTCAGCCACGGCATGCGTTCGATGGCCAGCACCATCTTGAATGAACATGGGTGGGACCCCGAACTCATTGAGGTCGCACTGGCGCATGTCGACAAGGATGAGGTGCGCAGCGCTTACAACCGGGCCGACTACATCGAGCGCCGGCGTCCGATGATGGATTGGTGGAGTGAGTACATCCAGAAAGCCGCCACCGGCAGCCTGCTTGCCTCAGCCTACGGCCAAGTCAGAGACAAAAATGTGGTGCCGATTCGTTAGCACTGTGCAGGCGCAAGAATTGCGGTAACAACTGAACGTTCGTGACTCGGGGCAAGCAGCCTCACTTATCCGCTTCTCAGCGCGGGTCCATCCAAACAGGGCTGCAAAGCCGCCCTGTTTGGATGGACCTCACTTTAAAGAGCTAAAGCCACGACGTTGTCCAGGATTTACCACGGAATTCCACCGGTGGATAACCGCTTTTCACGCCCCCAAGAGCGCTGAATTTCGGCCCTTGACCGGTTTTATCCACAGGCGTAGAACTGGCCGTGCAAGCGCTGTCGATGACAGCATCCCAGGTGGCTCGAACCTTCAAGGTCACGCCGCTCTCGCGGTGGTTCTCCCCAAAGGCGATTCGCATCCGGCAGCTCGCCCGGTCACTTCCCAGTGATGGATGCTCTTATACTTATGGCCCTCGTGCGCCAGACACACCGTACCTCGCTGCCCTGCAGCAACCTATCCGCTTGGCCGAATCTTGCGCCAACCTGTGCCCGTCTCTTTCTCTGGAAAGAGACGGGCACTTCTACCACTGCTGCAGCCCCGATCTTACATGGCATTGCGGCAATCCCCCTCGTGACAATCGGCGTGACAAACGCCGATGTCACCAGCAACAGCCATGTAGATGATGGTGCCGCAGACCAGGGAATGGACTGCACCTGACTGACAGTCAGGCATGCCCCGGTCATCGCATTGCTGCTTGCACCTGGCTCAGGATCTCGCGGCGCTGGTCTCGTCAGCCAATGCAGCCTCCACCCGCCCACCGGTAACGGTGCTCAGGAGGCCAGATCATGAGATGCCCTTGCTCCCGGACGTAAGGAGCCGCCAGTCCCGCGTAGTGGACATTCCCCACAGGTCGCAGGGGCCTTGATCCCTGATAACACTCAACATTCTTGGCGGGATGACGTGGGACGAGGATCGGAGAGCGGACGATGAGGTGACTGACATGGCATTGGTGTGTAGACGCGATGGTCGTAATTTCGGCTACGGCAGGCAGTTGAGCTACGCAGGACCTCAGGCGCTGAAAGACATGTTCGGCGGCGGTCACTACGGCACCGTAAAGGCGCACAGTGATCGATGGTTGGCATTCGTGAGGTGGTGCCGCTCCGAACAGGGGCCCGGCATCAATGATGCGCGGCAGATTGATTGTGGGGTATTGGCCGACTATGCGGCGCATCTGCGCGACGTGGTTGGGCGCGGTGACCTAGCCGTCAGCACCGCACAAAATCGGCTATCCAGCGTTAACAGGACCATGGCGGCGCTTCGCGGTGATCAGTACGTGAAGTTGCCCAGTCCGAGCAAGGCATTGGGTATGCAGCGCACTGGGGTTCGCCACTCGGTGCCGCAGGGCCAAGACCGCAAACAGGTTAAGCAGATTGTCGATGTGCTTTGCCGCGATCATCAGCGACGGGCCGCTGCAATCGTTCTATTGGCGCGAGCCACCGGCATGCGCTTGCGTGAGGCCATCCTAGCCGACTTGCCACGGCTGAGCCGTGAGGCTAACGACCTAGGCAGGATCAACATCCAGGATGGCACCAAAGGCAGCCGCGCTGGCGCCTCGGCGCCACGATGGATTACGGTGGACGACCATGTTCTAGGTGCACTTGGGTTTGCACGGCAGGTATCGCCTGCGAGTAGCCGCAATCTGATTGCGCTAGACGAAAGCTATCTGAATGTTCTGCAGGAAATCGTCCGCCCAGCACGGGACGTCCTGCATGCACACAACCTCAAGGGCTTCCATGAGCTACGGGCGGCGTACGCATGCGAGCGCTACGAGCAGATCACCCAATGCCCCGCCCCAATCAATGGTGGCAAATGTTGCCAGGTAGATAGGAACCTTGATGGCGAAGCCCGGAGGCGAATCAGTTACGAGCTTGGGCACGGGCGGATCGACGTGGTCGCGGCCTACATTGGAGGACGGACATGAGCAAGCCATTCGATATGGAGTTGTTCTTGGCGGGCTTCCTGACCGGCTCACACGCAACGCAGCAACGTCATTTACGCCAAGCGAAGCTTATTCAGAATGAAATTGCAAAGCGTTGGCAGCGAGAAACCCCATGGGCTTGGCAGAGAAAGCATGTGACTTGGTTTCTTGAACGTCGCATGAGCCAGCGCAGTCAGGCGACGCGGTACTACTATCTGCTAACGGCCAGGATGCTCGCACGGCGCCTAGAAAAGCCATGGCTTTTCAATCTCTGAGTGAGAGCGGCTGCTATCGATCCACAGCCGCTCGTGAAGGGCAGATGACGCCTAGAATCTGCCGTTAAACTATAGCCCTAGCCACCAGCAGTTTGGGGTTGTGCGGAGCCAGAGCACGCTGGGGCATGGTACTGTGCGCCGACCATAAGCTTGCCTAGATTGATTTTTGATTTTTTGACTCATGATGAAATCGTTGAACGGATATAAAATATGTTGAATTTCAACGAGATAGCGAAAATTTTTTCCAGCAGCAACATCAATTCCGTTTCGGGGGGCGATCTGTCCCTTGTCACAAGAGTGGCAAAATGCTATCAAGACAGCTTTGATGACACCTTTACTGTTGCTAGCGTATTTGAATTTTGTTATGGCCTACTGTGCAGGGAATATCGTAATGAATACTATTACAAAAATTCTATTGCAAAGAAAATTCTCCTCGGAAGACATTCAATAAACAGCTCTACTATGCTCACTGAATTCCGAGTAGGCGCAAACAAAGCCGATTGTGTAATCGTCAATGGCATTTCAACATGTTATGAAATAAAAACTGATTACGACAACCTAACCCGACTAAAACCTCAAATCGATTCTTACCTGAAGATATTCGATAAAGTTAACGTAGTTGTCTCTAAGAAAAATCTAACCTCAGTGCTGAATATAGTACCTGAAGAGGTAGGGATTATCTTACTAAACAAGAGCGGTACTTTTCGAGAAATGAGATCTGCGCAACTTACAGACGCACAGATTGATGTTCGGGTCTTAATGAGATCGCTTCGACGTGACGAATACGTTGGGCTCACCGAATCGTTGTTTGGCGCGGCACCAAATGTGAGCAATACCGAGATCTTCCGTGAGTGTGAACGATTACTACTGACATCTGCCGCCAACGATAAAATTCGTACTGAGTTTAGAAAAATTATTCGTCAGACAAGAGCTCTGGACAAGGATTTCATACTTTCTTTACCTACATCCTTATTAGCGGCCGGAGTCGACTTTGGATCAACCCGCAAGGCCCGAGCTGGGCTTGTGGAAATCATGAATTCAATCTTAAGTAAGGAAACTCTATGTACTACCCAATCCTCAAAGGCAAACAGTTTGAACTAAATGCACTCAGGGAACTCGTTGGACATATACCCTCCAGCAATGTATGTCCCATTTTAGAACCTGTAAATTTAAACCTTGCCCCCCTAGGGACTACCATTTCCGAATTGACAACATCTGGCATCAGCCCGTGGGTAGTAATTAATCCTTCTCAAAGCGAATTCGCAAGTGGTGCGACGTCAAATATTTTTTCTTCTCTGAGAACCAACCTTGCAACTATTGGGACTGGGCAAGGTTCATTCGTCCCATGTATAAAAATACGTGATGCGTCTGACGCGCCTGCCATCGCATTGTTAAAAAGCTTCACCATACCTTTTGTCGCTTATGTTGAAGGTATTGTTACACCAGCCCTAGTTGTGGATCTAATGAGAGCCTCTGCTGTAGCACTCAATCCAGACAAAACGGATTTTTCGGTATGGGGAACTCTTCCAAGGGCCGTCCTCTTTCATGATGGTTTTGACAAAAAAACCAGAAATTTAGATTACGGCACAGAGTCATTTTACTCAAACCTTCACAATGGGTATAGAGCGTTCCCAAATGCAATTGGATTTGGCGATTTCACCATTCTAAGCGAACGCCTCGTTGAAGGTGGTGGCCCAGCATTTGTCGTTACCCTACACATGTCCTACCTTGATCCTTCTCGGTCAACTCAAATGTATGTGCGCCATTTCTCTTCCTACTCTGATAATGACAGCCAAAGTGATCCTGGTGGTAAATTTCGCGAAGCTCTAGATTTGCTTATTTCCCATATTTCAACGAATCCAGGAAATTTCGTCAACACTGCGGGATTACAAGAATTTATAACTCTTCATGCTACTCGCCACTACCCAGGACTTGGCGTTGTCAAAAAAATATCAATTAAGCACCATATTCAGACACTATCTTCATGGTAATTGATTTTGCGAATTAACCTCTAGGGATCCTCCGAATAAGTCGTTTCGAGCTGCTCAGCCCCTGTAAACACGCGGGCTCCAGCGGGCCCTTCGTGAGGAAAATGGACTTGTTCAGAGGGTTCCTAGCCGACTTCCAGCTGGACATATTCGCAAATTCGCCAGTAAGGGCTCAAACCATTTTTTCCCTTCAATATAACTTCCCGAAGCCTTGCCTCCCGAATGCGTTCATAATTCAGCATTAATTACATATACCTCATAAAATTGTGTAGGTTTCTCATGCTTGGCGAATCCCTACACGATTCAATCTACTTTCATCGGGCGCCACTCAGCACAACTCTGCAGCACCTCGATCTATAAGCTCTGTACTTCAAGTGATGCCATACTTGTGGCACCTTTCTTAGGGAAGTCTATAGATGGAGGATTTCAACCCACCGAGAAGCTCTACAAGCTCCCGCTTTTCTGGACTTGTTAGCACAGCGCTCATTGCCCGAGTTAAGCGCTCGTGTAGGGCCGCTGTAGGGGCATGCATACCATTAATAGCATAAGCCCGTTCAAGCTCTTCAAACGAAAGCAGCTCATACGTCTTCAGGCCCTCACCAGAATGAGTAGAGTATTTAGCGAAACATAATGACTCGGTACTAATTTGAACATACGTTAAATGACTGGAATAAATAAAATTTGGCACGATAGGATTGATGATAGGAAGTGCTCTTTTGGACACTTTTTTGTCGACCCTAGCTCCTTTCCACTGATTACAATGCACACACCCAACAGTTAGATTGGCGAGTTTAAAGGCAAGCGAAGGATATTTCGACTTGGGTAGAACATGCTCGATGTGCCATGCCCAGCCGTAATGCCCTACCGGACGACGACAGTACGCACAACATCCTAAGCATCGTTCAAAAAGTACTTCCTGTACTTTTTTGCGAATCTCTTTATATGTGCCGACTTCGTCTTCGGTGAAATTTACCGTTCTCCAATGAGCGTTTTTCCGAGTAAAAGTTTTTGATACGGCTGGCGATGAAAATGCCGACCATGCCTCTCCTCCGTTTAACTCTTTCGCTCTCATCAGTTTTAGTAATTTCGCTAAGTGTTCCTTTTGTTCGGCAGTTGTACAGAGAGACCTCATGGAACATCCTTCATTTTTATGGAGTTTACTAGGTCATTTCTTACCAAAACTAGGGCGGCTTCGATCTGCTGCTCTGCTTCCTTGGATAACCCGATCACTGTTCGCAGTTCATTAAGAAGCTTAACAGCATCATTTTTCTCTATACCGCCCTCAGCCACGCTCAGCACAGCATCAGCAACCTCTACACTGACCTCCCTCGTCTGGTAGGGCGAAGTTTGAAAAAATCTAAGTACCAGTTGGTCGTGACTAGCTACTTCTGCGAAGTTATGGAATTTACAGGTAATTGAGCCTGCTCCCGGACCAGCATATGTTAAACGTTCACCCGCATCGTGCTCTCGATGCAGTACCGCAACCATGTTATCGAGACTATCAGCATCAACCTTGACAGCTTCGCTTATAATCGTAGGTGAATGAGTCGCAACTACGACATGAAAACGATCAAGCCTTGAAAGCAGTTTTTCTAGTGTTTTATGGAAGTCCATCTGCCAGTGAAGATGAAGGCTTATCTCTGGCTCATCGATCAAAAAAATGGTTCCGTCACGCATGACACTTAAAATTTTTGAGAACAACAATAACCTATTCTGCTCACCTGTACTAAGCTCATCAAAACCGATGAGCTCTCCTCCTGCCAGCTCAATTTTTAGCGTGAAATCAATATTCAGCTCTAGATAGTTAAGCAGCATAGGGATTTGAGCTTCAGTTAGTTTCTCAAATCTTCCGCTGCCCTCTGCAATTCTCCGAAGCATTGCAATTGGCCGTGAGGATAGCAAACCTAAGTCAGCTGCTCTTTTAATTATCCTATTACTATCCCTGGTAGCCTTCTCCGGAGGATTAAGGATAGTATCTATTGACTTTTCACTAATAGAAAAAGACAGATTCATATTGACAGCATCAAGCAGATACTTTAACAATCTCCTATCTATCCGCATAGCATGAAGTATATATCTAGCAAGCTGCCTATCTATCGCGGAAAGAAATACCGCATTCGAAGAGTTTCGAGCCCCCATATATATTACATTTTTATGATCACCATAAATAAATCGATCATGCACCGAACTGGCGATGCATGCGACCACTCTATCCGATCTAGCTTTTTTTAGCCGTTCGGCGAGTTCCCCCAACATTCTACTCTTCCCAGTACCATTATTACCAATTACATAAGTATATTGACCTGGCCTCTTACCTCTGGAGGATGAATTAAGGCGATTCAGTATAGCCTCAACAATTTCAGTCATAGAGTAGCTTTTATCTTTCTGCATAATTCCCCAAAGCGAGCGGCCTCTAGCCCACTCAGTACCCTCTGAACATCACTTCCCGCCTAAGATTGGATCATACACTCCAATAGAGCAACTCACTCAACACCTTTACACGTGGACGGGTTTTACAAACGCCGAAACGACAATTTAATAAATTGATCATCTAGCTACTTCAGCAATTGGATTATCGAAGATTGCTGACCCAATGACAAGTCGCTTTACTCACAAAAACTTTAAGGCTGTGTAATAATCCTGCCCGGATATGTATGGAGGGAGTACTTTTTTGCCGTGTGGGTTTGCGCAGACACTAGTAGCACCTGAGCCACATCCAAAATCGGTCACAAACTCACACATCATCTCTTGAATAACTTATAACCATTGCAAATATTTTTCTTTGACCGACTGGGGTAAGAGCGACCACTTCCAACCATGATCTGTCATCCGCGAAGAGTACCTAGGCTGCAGCCTTTGGGGGCACTGATTATTTCCTGAATTTTCACTTTGAAGACGGAATGCTATTATAAGCTCTGTAATAGATGTGACTCTGGTTAATTTAACTTCTGAAGCATGACGGCGATATGATATCACCCTATTGATTGTTAGTTTGTACGCGTGCGATTATCTTAGTTTGCATGCGCGCTGAAAGCATCTATAAAAGATGTGATTAATTGCCCAAAAGTAGCACTTGGGCATCCGGGGAAATTTTTAGTCGCGGCGTTTACGGAGCGTATAAATGAGTTGGAAAATTCGGCTACATTACCCGCCAATAGGCTTTGGTGAGTTCATCGAGGTTTATGCTCGCAGGCCAAGATGGAATGATTTTGGCTATAATTATCATGCGACATTTATATTCAAATATGGTGGAGAATCGGTAAAACTTTCGGCGTTTTTGTTGCCCTGCGCAGGGAAACAAGGGGAATACTCGGATAATTTGCCAGATTTTCCAAACGGGGAGATTTTTAACTTTGAGACTTTATTGTCGGAACCAGAGCAATACAGACTGATTGGCGACCGACTTCCAATAGAAGACTTGAATTATATTTTAGAAGCGCTGCATGATGTTTCATACAGGTATACTGCGGGGTCGCACAATTATGACACCTTAATACGAAGTGCACAGTTCCGGCTGGGTGTACTGCGTTATGAGAATGCGTACTTGTCGTTGATTAATGGTTACCCTAGTGCATATGTCAAAAGTCCGACACATGATGCTAAATTTCCATTTAAGTTTTCGGCCATATTGCCAGGCTCTGAGAATTCAGTAATCCTTAATATCGAATATCGACAACATCGTTTTTTCGATGACCGAGTCCATTGCTTGGTCGGGGTGAACGGTACAGGAAAAACTAATCTGCTTGCACGGTTGGTTGCGGCAACCTGTATGAGTTGTAACGAAGTGCATGGTGCTCCTGCAACTGAATTGTACACTGGTCGCCATCAGTCGTTAGCATTTGATGCGGGCTCGCTCGAAATGCCCGAAGGCTCAGGTTTTAATCGCGTGGTGTCATACTTTTCTGATCCTGCCTCTGCGTTGCCGCGCGGAAACAGTGTTGGTCGTTTTGAATATCATGCTTTTAACACCACTGCGAGATCTGAGACTCAAGGCTTCAATAACAACTTAACTTACTTGCTTGCTAATTTGCTAAGGATTGAAAACGAAAATTTTGATGACCCTAAAAATGTAATCCTCGCTGACGTTCTGAAGGGTATTCTGCCGATGGAGTTACTGGCCATTCCAGTAACTGGAGAGTGTCCGCAAGGGCACTACGTGTTTGATGCTGAAGGTGAAAGGTGGAGCTACATTAGTCACATGACGAGCGAGCAGCGCTCGCTTGAAATATTGGGTACAATCGACACAAATCGCGAGCCGGGCTTTTTGGCTTACGGGAGTAGGACGGTCATTGCTCTCAGTAGTGGTCAGCGAAGTATTTTTAATTTTGCGTTACATTTTTTATGCTTGGCGGGATATGGAACGCTTTTATTAATTGATGAACCTGAAACCTACCTCCACCCCAATCTTGTAAGTGACTATATGATGTTCCTCTATAAAATATTGGAGCGCACATCCTCTGTGGCAATTATTGCCACTCATTCTGCGTATGTAGTACGTGAAGTGCCTACACATTGCGTTCATATATTGCAGCGGGAGGGGTTACGATCTTCAATAAACAATCCCTACCTTCGTACGCTTGGCGCGAGTGTGACGGATATTTCGCTTGCCGTATTTGGCGATAGCACTGTCGACGCCTACCACAGAAAGGTGAGTGAGATTGTCGCAAAGACTGAAATGCCATTTGATAAAATTGTGGAAGCCTATAAGGATATTTTCAACATTGAAATGTTGATGGAGATCAAGGATAGAATTTCTCGGCCTGATGAGTATCATTGAAATGCGTTATTATTTGCCACGAGAAATGGTTTCTGATATTTCATTACTGAAAAGACTTGCGCGCAATTTTGATTATCTAGCGGAAGACTGCGAGAGAGTTCGTGTTGCGTATGGCGCTTATCTTAAAACTGAAGGGAGCCCTCAGCTTCCTGCTGCCGATGTCAGCGATGAACTTGTAACGCTTCTACATCGGCTATATGAGGGCGCATCCAAAAATCATGGATTCGACTGGATTCATAGAATTCGAGATGCACAACTGACTTCATGCCCTATGTGTGGAAATCTTTCAGTTGGAACGGTAGAGCATTATCTTCCAAAAAACCCTTTTCCTGAGTTTTCCGTTTTCAGTTTTAATCTCGTCCCATCGTGCAATGCGTGTAATCGCAAGCGAGGAAGTAGGCATAAAAATGGGATTAAATACAAGCTACTGCATCCGGCTTTTGATAAAGATTTATTTGGTCGAATAGAGCTTGTGACGAGATTTGATATGAGCGGAACTGTGCTGGATTTTGAATTGGATTTCAGAGGTGACAAATTATCCGCTGATGAGCAACTTAGGGTGTCTGCGCATATTAAACTGTGTATTGATCGTCGTGAATTTCGGCAGGTTACAAACTCTCAAATTGGAAGCCTTGCCGCGCGATTAGATATTGATGAGCCGGATGGATGGGTGGCGGAGATCGAAAAGGAGTTGAGTGTCATGACGCGTGCGCAGCTAAACTATGGCTGGGGAGCTGCCTGCCTTCGAGGTATTCTTGACATGAGCGCTAAAGATCGAAATTACTTGCTGCTAAATAGAATTCAAGAATTGGGCCTGATCGAGAATCAATGAACTATTGAGGCGCCGGTCTAACATTATACGAAAATAGATATCGCAAATACTGCATGGAACAAGCCAGTGAGACCATGGCGGCATAACTTTTCGCGAGTTTGTCGAAGCGTATTACGATGCGGCGGTTCTTTTTTAGCCAGCCAAACATACGCTCGATGATGTTGCGCTGTCGCTACTTAGGCCGGTCAAACAATCCGGGTGACGCCAGGCTTGAGTCTGCGTTTCATCGAGCGCATCGGAATGACGGACTGCATTAGATTTTGGTCGCAGTAGCGGCAAAGCGCTTTGGTATTGTAGGCCTTGTCGGCAAGCAACAATTTGCAGCGTTTGCGCGGCCGGCCACGTTGGCTCGATGGAATGCTGACTTCGTCCAGGAGTGGTTGGGCGTAGCTGATGTCACAGGCTTGATCGCCATAGGAGGAAATCCAGTGGTGTCCCGTTGGCGTCGCAGAGCATGTGGATTTTGGTTGTCAGCCCATCGCGACTGCGGCCTAGAGCGTGATCGGCAGGCTCTCTTTTATCCCGGTTGCAAGAGGAGTCTCGGGTTGCTTGTACAGCAGTTGAGTCCATCATCCAGGTTTGCAGATTGATCAAGGCTTGCTCATTCATTTTCAGTTGCAAGCGTTTGAGCATTTGATCGAACGTCCCCCGAATCTGCCAGCTTCGAAACCGTTGATACCACTGTGGACCATAGGCTGGAGCGCTCCGGCATAGCTCGACACGCAGCGCCCGAGCAGAGTACCCAGAACACGTCATAGAGCGTCAGACGATCTCTCAGGCGCGGCCGCCCTCGGCCATGATTTTCAATGAAGAGATGGGAAACCACACCCCAGGTCTGCTCCGAGATTTCGTACCGCTTTGCCATCACAGATTTCCTTTCCGTAGATGGCCGGGAACCATGCAGAATTTCAGCTTCCGAAGGGAGCCGATTGGATTTCGTGCAGAGCCTAGGAGCCCCTGCACCTGCGAGCACAGGGGCAACAATCAACAGCGCGACCATATGCTTGATCGATTTGGCCCCGATTCGCTTTTGGGGGCTTTTTCTCAAAAGAACCGTCCATCGGAATCCAGACCACTCAGCGTTCCAACTGGTATTCCAAGCGATTGGACCAATCAATTATTAGTCAGCCAAAACAGAAAGATACCGACTTGTTTCAGTTTACCCCGGCCCACCAAATCCTAGAAAGAAGACGCCCACGGGCGTCTTTTTTTGTGTCTGGGATTTGCCGGATGGGAAGCTAGAAAATCAGATTTTTCGCCTTCAGCGCAGGCCGTTTCCCAGAAATACTCTCAGCGCCTGTTTTCCGTTGCACGTACCAAATGCGACCCCTAGTGTCGACGAAAGCACCGGATTGGCCATCGTACTCGCCCATGAGGGATAATGCCTCGGCCTTCCGACCCATCGCCCGTCCACCCAGAGAGGCGTCATGACCCTTACCGATCTTCAGCAAATCCTTGCCCGCGGTGAGGATAGCCACCATCAGTTCAAGCGCGATTTCAACAATGTCGATGCTTTGGCGAGCGAACTGGTGGCGTTTGCCAATACGGCCGGAGGCTGCTTGCTGATTGGCGTAGAGGACTCCGGTACGGTGAGCGGATTGAGCAATACCGATGTTGCGCGGCTCAATCAGTTGCTCTCTAACGCGGCCTCCCAGAATGTCCGCCCGGCGATCAATCCTTTATCCAGCAACCTTCAAACCGAACAAGGCCTGGTCATGGTGGTAACCGTCGAACAAGGGTTGAATAAACCCTACGTCGACAGCCAGGGCTGAATTTGGGTGAAGAACGGCGCCGACAAACGTCGAGTCACCGCCCGTGAAGAACTGCAGCGTTTGTTTCAGCAGGCCGGGCTGGTTTGCGCCGATGCGGTACCGGTGGCAGACAGTAGCGTGGCGGATATCGACGCCAAAGCGCTTGGCGAGTACTTCCAACGCCGATTTCGGCAAAGCCCCGAGCACACCGGTTTAGAAACCGCCCGCATCCTGGATAACCTCGGGCTTGCCAGTGGCGGTATACCCAATTTGGCTGGCTTGTTGCTGTTCGGTAAAGCGCCACAACGGCTACGCCCTGCGTTCGACATCAAAGCGGTGGCATTTCCGGGTACGGTACTGCATGACCGTCAGTATCTCGACAGCGAAGACATCGACGGCAACCTGCAGGAGCAATACCGACGCGGCTTGGCCTTCATAAAGCGTAACCTGCGCCACGTGCAGGGCCGGCAAGGCTTCAACACTCTCGGCCAGTTGGAAGTGCCCGAGGAAGTGTTCGAAGAACTGCTAGTCAATGCCCTGATCCATCGAGACTACTTTATCAGCGCCTCAATCCGGATAATGATTTTCGTCGATCGCATCGAGCTGATCAGCCCTGGGCACCTGCCTGACATGCTCGATACCGACAAAATCCGATTCGGCCTGTCCAACCGCCGTAACCCGACACTCACCTCTCACGCTGTACACATCCTCCCCTATCGCGGTTTGGGCACCGGCATCCCGCGCGCTATCGATGCTTGGCCAATGATCCGGCTGGAAGACGACCAGCAGAGCAATCAATTCAAGGTCGTGATTCAGCGCGTGGTGGAAAAAGGGCCTCTCCCAGGCCCAACTGGGGACCAAGTAGAGACCAAGTCGGGACCAAGTCGGGACCAGGTAGGGACTAAGTCGGGACCAAGTCGGGACCAGGTAAGGGCTAAGTCCGCTGTTGAAGAACAAGCCGGAATTTACCTGGTTTTGAAGCAAGAGCAGATATCGCTGCTGTGCAGGATGAAAGTCGATCACTCTGTGTCAGAGCTAATGGCTTTCGTCGGGCGCAGCAACCGCAGCAAGTTCCGCGAACAGGTTTTAGCGCCGCTACTGAGGCTGGGCCTGGTCGAGATGACCATTCCAGAAAAGCCTAGCAGCAGCAAACAACGCTATCGCCTGACTGCGGCCGGCAGAGCGCTAAACGCCGAACAAAGCCCCTCAGACGACTAAGCCCCAACAGCCACTTCTGTGGGTCAGCCAATCTAGCGCTTTACACACCTCCGAGCTGCCGCGCCAGGGGCCGTGGCGTTCCTCTGGTGCCAAACATGTCTGCGAAGAACAGGGAGCTGCAGGTCAAAAAGTCGGATTTAACCCCTTCCTTGTAGGGCGTTTCCCAAAGATACTCCCAGCGCCTGTTTTCCGTTGCGGTCATTTTTTCAGGGTTTTAGTCTCGGTGGGTCGTTGCACATCAACGACCGGCTTTGACAGGCCGCAACGATACACAGCGCGCTCAACCGTTCATGGCGGTTGTGCATGGGGCACGCTCGCGTGCGCCGGTTTCTGTGTTCGCCGGTCTGTCAACCCATGCACAGCTGCCACCTCTCCGTTTGACAGCGGGTTGGCGGTGGCCCCTATCGAGAACACAGCAAAATGCTAAAGATTGTTCCTGACCCACCCCACCACCTCCACTCCCTGGAAGACACGATCACGCTGGCCTCGGACTACGCACTCTGCGCAGAAGCCGTAGCCCAGCAGGCGATGCTGATGCAGCCGAGATCACCCGCTTCGGTGTTGATCATGGCGTCGATGCACGAGCTTGAAACCCTGCGGCGATTACTCGAATCAGCGCTTGCGCTAATCCAGCAGCCAGCGACCCCGCAACCGATGCATTGATTCGCATACCGAGCAGAAAACCTGTGGGAGCCCGGCTTGCCGGCGATAGGGCCAGCCCAGGCAACCACAAGACCAGGGAGATTGATCAATGACCAGCGAAGACACGAAATGCACAGTCGGTAAAACCATCTTCTTTCAAGGCGAAGACCAGACTCATCCACTGTTTCGCATTGAAGCTGGCATCCCTTGCCAGAGCGCCCGCGAGCAGGCTTCAGAGCTGATGGGTTATGCGCGGGACCTGACCATCGATGGGCTGATGGAAGACAAACCCAAGCTGATCTGGGCCGCGCATTACCTGTGCGCGTTGGGCAAGGCACTGCTTGATGATGCCGAACTAGGCATGATGCGCTGAAGCCTGAAGGCTGAATGTGGCAGGCATCTGTGAGAGCGGGCGCGTCGAGGCGTCGAACCGCCGCGAAGCAGGCAACGCGGTGGATGGCACGGGCTTCGCCCGTGTTCGCGGGCAAGCCCGCTCCCACAGGGATCGCGCCAGCTTGTAGAAATTGAGCAAGACAGTTGCTCCCACAGGGACCACGCCATGCTGAAGAAATGCGCCGCACCTGTGGGAGCGGCTTTAGCCGCGAACACGGGCGAAGCCCGTGCCATCCGCCGCCGTTTTACCAGCTGTAGCTGACCTTGGCCGTCACCTCACGCCCCGGGTTGTAGTAGTTTGCCGTCCCCGAACCCACCACATGCTGCTCGTCAAAGAGGTTGCTGACATTCAGCGCAAGGTCGGTGCCCTTGGCAATCTTGTAGTTCAAAGCCGCATCAAACAGCGTGGTCCCATCGCTTTTCTTGGTGTTGGCAGCATCCATGTAGTAGCCCCCAACATACCGCGCACCCAGGCCAACGCTTACGTCGGTATCCGGAATGTCGTAGTAGCTCCACAGCGAGGCGGTATGCTTCGGCGCGACTGTGAATTCCTTGCCCTTGAGCGAAGAGCCGTCATACAGCGAGCCCCGCAGCACCTCCGTCTCCATGTAGGAATAAGCACCGATCAGGCTGATGTTTTGCGTGACCTGCGCCTTGGCCTCAAGGTCCAGGCCACGTGCATGGGACTCACCCACCGTCTGCTGCTCGATGATCCCGCTCGGCAACACCACGGCGATGGTAACGTTTTCCTGGGTCAGGTCATAAACGGCAGCAGAGAACAACGCATCCATGCCCATTGGCGAATATTTCACGCCCACTTCGTACTGCCTGCCGGTCTGCGGCGTTACGCCAACCTGCGGAGGCGACACCGACTCCACCATGCTCACGTAAGTGGAGACCTCATCGTTGACGATGTAGGTCAGCGCACCGCGGTACGAGGTTTCGGAGAAGTTGTCGCTCTGCTTGTTCACGCCACCGACGTACTCGGTGCTGGACAGGTCCATGGAGTCATTACGCACACCCGCTGTCGCAATCACACGGTCATAGAAGGACAGGTTCTGCTGCAGGAACACGGCCTTGGTGGTGGCGTCGTTCTTCTTGCGGGTATAGGGCGTGACGCCGCCCGGAACGCCGGTGAATACCGGGTTGGCGATGTCGATAGACGGCGCAAGGCTGTAGACCGAGCTTTGCTTGGTGCTCGAGTCGAGGTATTCCACACCCACCAAGGTGCTGCTGTCGATGTGCTCGAACTGCGCATCGTACTGCAACATCAGGTTGCCGTTGAGCTGGTCGGCATCGCTGTCGGTGCCGAACACGTAGCGGGGGATGACGGTGCCAACACGCGAAGCGCGATCACTCAGGTAGACATAACCGAAATCATCGCTCAGCTCGCTGTAGCGCAGGTTGCTGCGCAGCGTGAAGCCGTTATCGAAGTCATGGGTGATGTTACCGCTGAGGCTGGTGCGCTCCACATCGTGGAAGTTGTAGCTGGGCTCACCAAAGAAATCGCTGCGGTCGTATTCCTTGTCCAGTGGGTAGCCACCACTGTTTGGCGAACTGTTGGTCTTCAGGTAGTCGAGGATTACCGTAGCCGAGGTGAAGTCGGTAGGCGCCCAGGTCAGGCCGCCCATCACGAAGCGGTTGTCGTCCTGCGAATGGTCGTACTCGCGGTCACTGTTCTGCATCTTGGCGGTGAAGCGGCCAGCCAGGGTTTGCTCATCGTTCAAGGCATCGCCTACATCGATACCGGTCTCGGCGTGATCATAGGAGCCATAGGTCACATAACCTTGCCCGAACTTTTCGAAGCGCGGCTGCTTGGTCACGAAGTTCACCGAGCCGCCCGGGTCTGCCGGGCCAAACAGCGTGGAGTTGGCGCCGCGCAGAATCTCGATGCGCTCATAGGCGAACGGGTCTTCGCGCACACCGCGCATCGAGCTCAAGGTCAGGCCGTCACGGTAGGTAGTGGCCTGAAAGCCGCGGATCTGGAAGTAGTCGTTACGGTCGTCCGAGCCGTAGAAGTCGCTGACCACGCCCGGCGTGTACAGCAGCGCCTCTTCCGTGGTGCTGACACTGCGCTGCTGCATTTCCTTGTTGGTCACCACAGACACGGAAGCTGGCGTATTGAGGATGCTGGTCGCCACCTTGCCGCCAACCCACAGTTCCTTGGCAACCACCGAGTTGGTGTCGTCATCGGCACTGGCCTTGACCTTGGCGTTGATGATGACCGGCGCCAGGCGGTAGTCCTCGGTCGCGCCCAGCTCCAGCGGGCCGGCAGGCTTTGGCTGCGGCACCACCAGGTAGGCGGCAGGGCCCTGCTGCTCAAGCTGCAACTCGGTCCCTTGCAGCAACGACGACAATGCCGACTTGGTATCCAGCGCGCCCTGCACCCCTTGGGTATTGCGGTTGGCCACGTTCTGCGCATCGAAAGAAAGGCTGATCCCCGCCTCCCGCGCAAAGCGGTCGAGGGCCGGCGCAAGTGGGCCGGCAGGAATGTTCCACTGCTTGAGCGGGCTGCTGTGGTCAGCGCTCGAAGGCTGCGCCAGCGACGGCAAGGCGTAGGCGCTGACAACCAGACCAAAGAGTGCGGCGTGCAGGGCACGGTTCAATGGGTGGCGCTGTGGAACCGGGGTAAAACTCATTCTCTCGCTCCGTGTAGGGGGTCGGCGGGGCGGCCTGTAATCCGGCCTTACCTACAAGCCGAACGAGAATGAGAAAACACCTCATTTATTTTTCACTTGGTACCTATGTCGCATCGCATACAGCATTGGTGGACAAATCTCATCGTGCCACCTTATCTGATTCGGTAAAGTCCGCAGGCTCAAGGATCTCTGGAGCTTCAAGAAATGGACTTTAACGTAATCATCAGCCAGAACTGGGCAACCCTGAGCTGGTTCGTCCCACTCGTCATTCTGCTGTTCATCCTCAAAAGACCAGAAACCAAAGGCTATCTCGGAGAGTTGCTGGTGCGGTACTTCGCATGGCTGAAACTGGACGAGCACACCTACCGCCGACTGCACAACATCACCCTGGACACACCGGATGGCACCACTCAGATCGATCATGTCTTCGTCTCGGTCTACGGCATCTTCGTGTTGGAGACGAAAAACATGGGGGGCTGGATTTTTGGCAGCGAAAAGCAGGCACAGTGGACGCAGAAGCTCTACAAACGCACCTTCAAGTTCCAGAACCCGCTGCGCCAGAACTACAAGCACCTCAAAGCACTGGAAGCGACACTGGGTGTAAGTGCCGATCACCTGCACTCGGTGATCACCTTTGTTGGCGACAGCACCTTCAAGACCGAAATGCCGCCGAATGTTACCCAGGGCAGCAAATTCATTCGCTACATGAAGTCGTTCCAGCAACAGGTGTTCAGCGAGGCCGAGGTTGATGCAATGCTGCATGCACTGCAAACCGGACGCCGAGCCCCTACCCTCGCGACTCATCGCGAGCATGTACAGAACCTCAAACGCCGTAGCGACCCGAGTGCAGAACGGCAATGCCCAAAATGTGGAAGTGCGCTGATTGTCAGAACCTTCAAATCTGGCGCAAAAGCTGGCCAGCAATTCTGGGGTTGCTCGACATTCCCCAAATGCCGAACCATGCAGAGTTTCTGACCGGTACCACCTTTCACGCCATTTCGTCGGCACCTGCTCTGGTAGCGCTTCGCGAACTGCCAGTGCCCCCTTCGCCGATCAAACGAATGCGCCAGCCCAATGCGCTGGCGCCCCCGCAATCACTCGAAAATGATGGCCAATTGCCCTTGGCTTTTCTCTCTATCAGCATGTCAAAAAGTTGATACGCCAAGATTTTTGATAGAGAATAAGAAACAGGATGCATTTTAGCGTATTTCAGTATGCTTTAATCGAGTGCAGGGAATGGACGAACACACAATCTCCGACGCGGGCGTACCGCCGATCGACCAGCTTGACCTCACGGCACACGGCGTTCTCGGGCATTTCGCCAAGTCGTCGCGCAATGCCCGGCTGGTGAATTTCCTGATGACCATGGACCGTCTTGACCGCTGGGCAGTGGATTTCGATGAGGATGCCCCCGCGCAGCAATTCGAAACCCAGTTGCTGATGCAGGAAATCCAGGCCTTCGTCGACGCTTACGCACGCGTGCTGCACCAGGTTCCGCAACCCTTTGCCGAACTGCTGGCCCACCTCACCTCTTCGCGCTGCATGTACCTGGTCCGGTATGTCGCGCAACGCAACGAAGCATTCACACCGGCGCTGGCGCCACTGCTGGCGGGCGACTTGTCGCAACCCGCGGAGCTCACGGCGTTTCGTCACCGGCTGGATGCCTTCAGCAAGGCTCACCTGCTCAGCGAGATCTTCTCCGAGGAGCGGCTGCGCGAGATATCACAGATCATGGAGAGTTACGCAGATGTATAACGGACGGCTGAACCCTGTCGCGGTGGCGGTAGGCAACTCTGTGGGCAAACGCGCAATCCTGGGCGGCGTGCTGGGGGCCTGCCTTTTGCTGGCGGGCCCGGCCTTCGCAGCAACCAGCAGCCTTGGCGCTACATCGAGCAGCCTGATTTCACAGCAGGATTCGGTGGTGGCCGATGCCATCAAGGCCGATGCCCAGGACTGCGCCGACGGCACCAAGCAAGGGACGATCGGCGCCTCCATCAGCGATGCGCTGAAGATCCACACCGAGCTGGCATCGGCAACACCGAATGTCGAGTCACTGTTCAGCGCCACGGCAGATTGCTTCGGCGGCCTGAGCAGCCTGTTCGACCTGTCCGGCTCCATCCCGAGCCTGGGCAGCATCCTGGCCTCGGCCCAGGCGGCCGTTCTGCAGTACGCACAGAAAAAGGTCTGTACGGCAATCCAGCAGGTTACCTCGATGGTCACCAGCCCGATCAACCAGGCCATTGGCAAGGTCAGCAGTGGCACCTCGCTGGGCGACCTGAACGGCCTGACCAATGGCTTGGTCAGCAAGGGCATGACCACGCTAGACCCGGACCTGGGCGGCAGCTACCACAACGCAGCCGCTGGTTACGAGGCTACCTACACGGTGGATGTAAACCCGTTCAACTATGTACAGACCGACTTCGGCGGTGGTGCCAGCACCGGCGGTGGTACAACCACCAGCAGCGCAGCCACCACCAATACTGTAGCGCCTGCCGCCAGCACCTCGTCCGGCACCTCTTCAAGCAGTACCAGTAGCGCGCCTTCCAGTTCGAGCAGCGGGTCCTCCAGCTCGGCTGCCGGCCTGTTCAACTAAGAGGGGCAGCCAATGAAGAAAGTCGCGGCAGCCCTGGCCGTTGGCCTTGGGCTTGGTACTACGGCACTGCCTGCCCAGGCACTGTCCTGGGCCTCGGTGCTGACGTTCATCAGCACCATGCAGACCGAGATGAGTGCCTGGTCGGTAACGGTCAAGCAAACTGCGCTGTCGGCCAACGTTGTTTCGCAGATGGACAGCGATTCGAAGAAACAGCTGGCCAACGCGGTAGGGGCCATCGACATGTCGGACCGGGTCATGAAGGCTGCAACCACCTTCGACTCCGCCGTCGGGCAGCCGGTCAGCATCAAGTGCACAGCCCAGGAGCAAGGCAAGCTTTTCGTCGAAGCCGTCTCGCAGCGTGACAAGGATACCGCGCGGCTGATGGCCACCTACGCCTCCCAGCGCGTCGGCTCCAGGGCCACCGCCGACCAGGCAACGCTGAACATGCACCGCGATACCTACTGCACCGTGTCCGAGGCCAGGCAGGGCATGTGCTCGCTCAATGCCAACGGCATGCAGGGGTGGGACACCGATTACGCCGGGCCCTTCAGCGAGAAAACCCTCGCCCCTGAAGGCGAGGCTGCAGCGTATGCCTACACCGCGATGATTACCGATCAGCGTGCAGAAGCGCACATCGACTGCACCTCGGTGGCGTGCAATGCAGCCCAGTCGCAACAGCTTGCCGATGCAGCGATGAGTGCGATGGCGGCCAATTCTCTTGTAGGGCAAGTGACGGACCGTCGCGTGCCAATGCTCACAGGGCAGTGATATGAATTTTCGGCTCAAACTGGCCAGCATTGTCGTAGGGTCGACGATGCTTTCGAGTGTTTCCTACGGCGCCCTGTACGGTTTCGGCCCGGCAGAAGCCTGGACGGCAGCGCAGATAGCCTCGCTGACAGCGTCCGTGTCCGCCAACATTGCTGCCTTTGGCACGAGCTTCGGTACTCAGATGACGTACAAGTTCGAGCAGATCATTTCGGCAGTGGCCATTGCCACCAAGCAAGAGGCGCTGTCTGCAAACGTGGTAGCGGACAACAACCGACAAACCTCCGAGCAGTTGGTCAACGCTGTCCGCGCCCAGCAACAGAACTCAGCCGTTGCCCAAGCCTACCTCGACTTCAACGCAGCCACCGGCCAGGGCTTCGACCCGTGCGGCACGGTGGCGAAAAACAAGTCGATGGACATTGCCTTCAGCACCATGGCAGCCAAGGCCAAGGCATCGGTGGGTGAACTGGATGCGTCCCCAGGGCGCCTGGTCGCCTCCACAGGCCAGGCCATGCAGCAACGCCTCAAACAGCATCGTGACAAGTTCTGTACCGAGGCGGAGGCAAACGCCGGCCTGTGCACACTCAGTACGTTGCCCGGCGGGGACACGAACGCAGCCTTGCTGTTCGAACCTGCGGAAGAAAACTCGCTCACCACCGAGGCACGCACTGCCTATATCCAGCACGTCATGGGCCCGCCCGACCAGGCACTGACCAAGGAAGCCGGCGCGACACCGGCCGGTGAAACCTACATGATGCAGAAAAACCGCAAGGACTCGATGCTGTCGATACCGGCCTACAGCCTGTCGATGATCAATGCCGCCAACACCCGCAGCAAGGCATTCGGCGACAAATCGCCCAATGAAGTGCTCAAGCTGCGTGTGAACCAGTACTTCGGTGGCAAGGAAGCGGAGCAGTGGTCGGGCAACCTGGCGCGGCAGACCCAGCGCGGGCTGTTGATGGAGGCCGCCAAGATGGGTGGGCTCGAGGTGTGGATCCACCAGCAGCAGTACGAGCAGAACCAGCGGCTGCTGGCCAACCTGGCAACATTGGTAGTTGCCTCTTCCGAAAGCCTCGACGCCACGCTGGAAGCGCGGTACCAGAAGGTATTGTCTGAAACCGCTGCACGGTCGGTGAAGTGAGGTCGCCATGAAAAAGGACTTTGACGAAACGCGCGAGGCGCGCAAATGGAAGGTGTCGTTCGGCGCTTCACTGGCCCTCACCTCCACACTCGCCTGGGCCTACTGCCCTCCGCAGTATCAGGAAACCACCGTGGCGCCGGCGTTCACGGCTGCTACCCAGACGCTTAACGGCGCAGTGTCCGCGGTCGATGCATCGCTCTCGGCCCTGCTCGAAACCGAAAGCCAGCGCCTGACCTCCGCCATTGCGGTCATGACCAAGCAGAAGGCCCTGGCAGCCAACACCGTTGCCGAGGCCGGGCGCAATGCCGCCCAGCAGACAGCCACCGGCCTCAAGATACTGGCCCAGACGCAGCGGGTGAAGCAGGCGCGGTTCGACTATGGCGGCGAGTTTGGCCAAGGCTTCTCGCCCTGCAAGATCTTCTCGACCCGAACACTGATCAGCAACCGCGATGCCGACATGGGCACCGAGGTTCGCCAGCGGGTCAAGGCCGAGATCGTGGCGGCACCCGGGACCTACGCCGAACCGATCAGCGCCCAGACAGCACTGGTAGAAGCGCGCAAGCCATTTTGCACCCAGGACCAGGCAGATTCGGGCTTGTGCAAATCGGTGGGCACGATGCCAGGCGCCGACCTGAGCGTAGCCACGCTGTTCGAGCCTGCCATGGAAAACGAAACCCTGTATAAGGCCAAGGTCGGGTTCGTGAACAACGTTGCCGGCCTGCCTGACGGCCCGGTGCCAACCTCCGCGGGCAAGTCGTCCGCCGCCGAGGATTACTCGCTTTCCAAGGCCCGCAAGGATGCGCTGGTCTCACCTGCACTTTCCAGCCTCAAGGCAATCCAGCTCGACTACTCGGGCGTTGAGGGCAAGGAAACAGGCACCGACCTGCCCTTGGCGGTGCATTTTCGCAACGAGGTGAAACGCTACTCCGGCAACACGGCCGAGTACGACAGCTGGGCACGCGTGATGGCCGCACAGAACGAGCGCGGTGCATTGGTCGAGCTGCTGAAGATCAAGGCACTGGACCTCGCCATCCAGGAAAAACAGTACCGCCAGTACGAAAGCATGGAGGCCCAGTTGGCGTCGCTGGTGTCGATGAACGTCAGCACGGCTGGCGCACAGAACCAGAGCAGCAAGGCGGCAACAGATGCGGCCAGGCAAAACGTGCAGCAAAGTGTGAAATGATGGAGCGCCAAGCATGAAAAAAACGATCTTGCGTGGCGTTGCGACCTTTGGGCTCATGGCCTGTGCTCACGTTGCCGTTGCAGACACCTGCATGGTATCGCCAACCGACAAGGAAATTGTTTCTGGGCGTTTCGGCAAATTCCGCGGCGGCGGCGCTGGCAACTTTGGCTCAGCCAACAAGAAAGCGCACATGCACGATGGCCTGGACTTCTCCACCAGCGGTGCTTCGCAACCGGTGTATGCAACCACCGAGGGCGAAATCACCTTTGCCGGGTCGCGCGGGTCTGCGGGTAACGCTGTGCTGATCAAACGGGACAATGGCGACATCGTGGCCTACTACCACCTCAGCGGCTTTGCCAACGGCGTTAAGCGCGGGGCCAAAGTGAAACCTGGGCAGCAGTTGGGCCTTTCGGGCAACACCCCCAGCAGCTCGATGACCAAGCACTTGCACTTCACCTACGGCACGGCCGCCAAGGACGCCGCCAGGGCCAAGGCGTTCTCCGAGAATGCACAACGAGGCCCCTTCAACCCCGCCCAGTTACCACCGGTGTTCAACCGTCAGGACGGGATTGGCTGGAAGACTGACCCGGCCCCCTATTTCTGCCAAACTTACGCCATTCAGGACGGTCACCCGGAGCACTACGCCATCCTGGGCAAGGACACCAAGGCGCAGCACGAAAAACTTTTCGGCAATGTACCTTCCGGTGGCGTTGCTCCAGACTCGACAGCCGAACCCGTTCAGGTAGCAGCGGCCAATGCCGATGCGGCGCTGGCAGAGGCAGATGGAAAGACGCCTGCGATGTACTTGAGCGACTCCGATGGCTATGGTGCCTTGCCGACGGCGCCCATTGGCGGTTACGACTCCATGTCGGTTTCGGAAATGATGATGACCGAAGCCTCCCGACGGTTCAGCGATGCCGAGTGGAACAACAGCATCACGCATGTTTCCAGCCGCGCCCTGTGGGTTGACTACAACCGGGCGATAGGTGTCAGCAATTACATGTCGGAAGCGATTTATCGCAAGAAGGAAAAAGTTGAAGCATTGCTTGCCGTTTACGCGTCGCAGAAATTGGCAGGTCAAAGGGCACAGACCGAATGGGCGCATGGGCGTGCCCAGAAAGGAGCTGTTTCCAGATCCATTGAATAACGCGGCGCCCACGAAAGGTAAACATAGATGGAACCCAAAGACCTCAATAAGCCTGATCAAGCCGTCGCTGATTCTGCTGCCGGGCAAACAGCCCAGCCAGGGCGGAGTTATGCAGGCATTTTGGTCCATCATGGCGCAGCACCCTTGAACAAAGAGGGTGTCAGCGAGAACGTTTACAGCATTACCCTGAAAACCGCTGAAGGTAACCTGACCTTCAAGGACCCCGCGCTTGAGCAGGCCATGCGTAGCACGCCCACGCAATTGGGCGCGCCCCTGCGCCTGGATCACCAGGAAGGTGCCTGGAGCGTGCAACCGATCGATGCTGCAGCCCTGAAGGCATTCAACGCCGAGGCTGGCAAGCAGCAGGCGCCCGGCTCACCACAAGGCAACGCTTCACAAGCCTCTGCTGAAATTGACCCGGGTGCACTCGATGCACTGATGAAGGTAGTCGGCGAAATGAACGCCAAAGGCGCTTCACTCGACCCGGAGGAAGTGCGGCGCATCAATGAGTCGCTGAATGAGCACAAGGATGTTGCAAGTTCCAAACAGGCCCAACAGCCACAGCAGCAGCCGAACGGCGCAGAAGCCCTGCTGCGTGGCAGCGCCGAACTTGTGAGTGGCGTAGCCTCGCTGACCGGGGCCGCCATGCAAGGGATCGGCAAGGGTGCAGGTGCGCTCGCCGATGCCTTGCAGGGTGGTGCGAAAACCCAGGATGCCAACACCGCTCCGGCGCCGGCGGTTGCCGACGAACTGACGGGGCGCGTGCAGGTCCTTCCGCGCCTGTCCGAGTACCGGGTGGACCAGGTTGAAAAAGCCGCCAGCAACTATGAAAAGGCCCATTCGGCGTTCTGGAATGCGCAAAACATGCCGCAGGTTCGTGAGCAGATCGAAGCACGTGCAGAGCAAACCGGCCTGACAGTGCCCGAAGTGATCGAGAAGATGAAGCCTGACGGTGAATTCACCGACTTGCACGAGGCATTCGTCGATGCCGTAGGGCAGTCACCCGACGCCCAAGGCCAGAAGAAAGCCATGGACAAGGCCCTCACCGGCTGGACCCGGCAATACGGGCGTGCGCAGGAAGAGTTGCTGAACCCCGAAACCGAAGGCAACCCGCATTACGACAAGCTCAAGAATCGCCTCGAGACGTCCAGTGACAGCATTCATCGTAATGCGGCGGACACACCGGCATTCGAGGGTGAAACCCAATCGCACCTGGAGCGCCTGCAAGAGTCCATACAGCGCATCTTCGAGCGACTGAAGGAAATGGTGAAAGGGATCGTCAACCTGGTACGCAACAGGCCGGATGGTGCCTCGCAGGACAACGACATGGCGCCGTGAGGCCCGCATGCTGCCAGGCCAGTCGACGCCGAAGGGAAGCCATGAAGGCAAACGCATTCATCCAAGCAAGGAGAACGGAATGAACGAATACAGCAGCTGGAAAGAAGTGACCGCCACTCCCGAAGCCCACCTGGACTTCCTGCGCGTGGTCGACGCCAAGCTGGAGGAAGGCCTGGGCGGCAAAAACCTGTATGAAAAGCTGGCGAAGGAGATCACGGTGGATGGCAAGCCCTTCAGCCAGGCCTTCCACCTGAACAACCTGGAGAACCACTCGACCAACTGGGATACCGACGAGACACCGGACCCGGTGAAACTCGAGATCGTTCAGCTGACCTCGAAGATCAAGGAAGCCGACCCAGGGTACGACCTGGCTCACTTCACCGTCGGCTACGAGTACATGATCAGCGAAATGAAAGAACGCGGCGTGGAAGTGAATGCCGGCCTGGACCACAGCGACCCGGCCCCCTCGCACCGCAGTGGTTCTGACTACGAACCTGGCATGTGACCCTGGAGGCGCCCGTGAAAGCGATCCTGCCACTGGTGTTGGTGTTCAGTGCATCGGCACTGGCGAGTACTGCTCAAACCCAGGCCCCTCCCGCAGGGGCTGAAGAGCAATGGCAAGAGCTACCGCGCAACACCACGATCTATGTGCCGGTACCGAAGCAGGTGACGCCGGTCTCTGCCTACCGTTCCTGCGCCAACCGCTATGAAGGTGAAAGCTGTGATTTCTCCACGCCGCAGCAGGGCGTGATCGAAGGCACGTGCCAGGCGCCCGAGATACGCCAACCACCCGCCTATGGGTATCAGGTGCAGCAGTACCCGGCGCAAGTACGCACGGCCCTGGTCTGCGCGCCCGTCGAGGCCCCGGGTAGCCCGGGCACGCCAGCCAACCCTGGCCACGAGTCGCCCTACCCACCCCAGGCAACCCCGCCCGCGGACCAGCCGACCCCATAGCCTGGCAAGGCCCTCGACAAGCGCAGGCCCTGCCCGGGGGCCTAAAGCATTGGGTCAGGGCCGTCAGCATCCTGCCCTGGGGCGACGGACTGCTGCATCCTCAGGATGAACTGCCGGGTTTCGGGCAACAGCTTCTGGAAAACCTCGTCCAGTTCCGGGGCAATCTGGATATCCCCGCTTCGCAAACCATGGGCAACCTGGTCCTGGTAACGCTCGACAAAACGCTGCCGGATGCGCAGTGCCTCGGGGGTGTCGTCGGCGACGAGTTCTTCAAGCAGCCCTTGCACCGCCTGCATGAACACCAGGCTGCGCTTGTACTGTTGGTCTCGCAGACTGGACTGCTCGAGCGCTGCTGCATAATGCTCATCCATCACCTCAACCCTGGCCTGCAACAGGTCATTGGTGCTCTGCAACGCCTCGAACGCTTCCGGGCTTGCAGCGGCCTGCCCGCCCTCCGCGCGCTTGGCCGCCTTGGCGACCTGGGAGAGTTGCTGGTACATCAGGTCAATCATTGTCTGCTGGCGCTCGACAACGGCCCTGAGCTGCACTGCCTCCTCGAAATACTGCCGCACATAGCCCCTTAGCGGCTCCAGTTTTTCGTTGGCACACGCCACACCGGCATCCCACCCTTGCGAATAGCCGTGGGAATGCCCGTCATCGAAGCCCTCCTTGCGCCCCTCCTGCCGCCCCTGGCTTCGCCCGACATGCAGGTTGGAGATCGCATGGTCCAGCGACCCGGTATAACCGCCGTCCAGGCCGCCACCGCGCCTGCCCGCACCCCAGTTGTGATCCATTTTCCACCTCCTTTGATCCGCATGTCGTCATGCATGCCCACCGGCGAAGCCTGGCACAGGGCGCTGCGGTTACCTGGTTGTTCTGATTTCAGCCCCGGCAGCCTGCTGGGCATCTGCCTGGGGCAGGGCAAATTCAGTCAGCCTGTGAAGGGCAACCGCTACCCAGTCCCCGCCAAAGCGCTCATCCTCCAACACCGACTTGAGGGCAAGGATTGGAACACAGTGCCTGCCGTCACCTTGGACATAAAAAGCAGCCAACCATTCCGGCAGCAGGTGTTTGACCTCGTCATGGGTTTCTACAGTGAACATCAACGCAAGCATTCCGGGCATGGCCTTGACCTCCCGACTAGGCAGTGCGTCGGCCAGCCAGAACGCCACTTCACCCAACTGGTTGGAGTGCACTGGCAGCAGTGCCACCACCTTGCCTGCCTCGCTGTCCACCACGATACCTGGCTCCAGCATGAGCGTTGTGGCTTCGAAGCTGAGCCTACCTTGGCGGAGCGGGAGCGACTTCAGAAAATGCCCCAGCAGTGTGTACATCTCGAACGCCGCCGGAATGTCTTTCTGAATGGCAGGTACGCTCTTGGCCATTACCCCAACGAAACCACCGCCCGCTTGCTCGAAGACATCGCCACTGATGGCCTGCGCCGCATAAGCCTCGAGTTCATACCGCGAATACATGCTCCAACTCCCTCGCTTCGGCTCGACTAGACTGAACTTCAACCTGCCGACAGGTCCAATTTTCAGTTATCTGTGTTTTGGATATTGGCAGCCCAGACCTCAAGGATGTACCCATGACCCATCAGTTTCACTGTGCATTTCACCCGGCACCCGGCAATGTCGGTGGCGTGCTGAACATTGGCCCCGCCTCGGTCAGCATCGACCTTGAAAACCTGCGCCTGTTCACCAACGTGGTCGCGCAGATCGAAAAACGGCGGGCAAGCAGCCCGGCGCGAACAGAGATCCTGGGTGAATGGACGGGCAGTGAAAGCATCGACTGGGCCCATATCGGCTTTCATTCCTGCCGCGAAAGCTACAGCCTGCGTTACAACGGCGTAGCCTGGGAGGCGCCTGCCGACGCTACCATTGCCGCTGCCGCCGAGGCGCGGCTGTTCCTCGACGACATGCGCTTGCAGGCCTGACTTGCAGGCATGGCCCCGCCGCTATCGAGCAGGGGCCGTGCTTGCCTGGTATTGGCCGAAAAACTCGAACTCGACCCGGCGATTGGCGGCGCGGCCATTTGCGGTGTCATTCGAGGCAATGTAGTCGCCCTCTTGCCCCTCGGCACTGATCTTCGCTGCCGCCACACCACGCCGCACCAGGTACGTTTTCGCGGCTTGTGCCCTCAGCAAGGCAACACGGCGGTTCGCCTCGACCGTGCCCACGCTGTCGGTGAAGCCCACGATCTTCACCTGTAGCGCGTCCTGCGCGGAGCGCACCAGCATGTCACCGTCATCGGCACTGGGGCTGAAGCGCGAGTGGCCAAAGGCAAAGTTCAGAGTCATGTGGTTGATCGAAGACTGGATGTGGTCCTGCCGCGCCCGGATTGCCAGCAACTCCTGGCGACTGCCATTGGCATCGGCCTCTGCTGCTGCCAGGCGAACCCGCAGGCTCTGGATTTCGAGGTTCAACGCATGGATGGTTTGCTGCATCTGCGCCGTGTCACCGCCCTGGGCAGTTGATGAGTGGTAGGGAATCGGCGCAGCGGCGCTTTCTACCAGCTCGAACCCCGCGAAAGCCCTCGGGGCGAGTACTGCCGACATCACGACCAGCATCAGCGGCAGCAACCTGCGAGGGGTGGCAATCATGGTGCTCATACATCTCTCCAGTACCGCAGAATCAGGTAAACGATGACGGACCAGGCATACCCCAGCATCAGGGTAAGCATGCCTGCCAACAGATAGGTGCGCAGCGGGTCGACGGCATCCTGGCCCAGTGGCTGCAGGCCGGGCACCAGCGTGGCCGGGAACCACGCGAACAGAAGCGCCACCAGCGGTGCAAGCCACAGGCCCTGGCGCAGCTTCTGGTGGTCACCGTCACGCGTCCACCATGCATACCAGCCCAGGCTGAGCAGGTAGGCAGGCAGCAGCATCACACTCAGCAACAGTGCAGACAGGGAAAGCGCAGCGGCATAAAAGCGTGGCGAACCTTCGGCCATTTCACCCATCAGGGTTGCAATGACCGCAATGGCAAAGGCAACAAGTGCCACCAGCAAAGGTACCGACAACAGCCACAAGGCGGCGCGGCGATCGCCAACCAGCCTCAGGCCCGGCGCCACGGCGAGTGGGGGTAGCGGGTAGGACATGCCATGAAACTCCTTGTAAGGGCCAGAACGCCAGGGTTCAGTACAAACGTCTGTGCAACCGGTGACGAAGTGTACCCGCCAGCGTTCGACATCCTGTCAACTGTCAAAATGACCTATTAGAAAAATGTTGATTTCAATGGTTAGTATGAGTTTGAGGGCCTATGCCGTCAAGGTTTGAATCCCCTTCATAACGAGGCGCTCACTTGACCATACGCAAGGCGTAGCGCAAACTCAGACCATACAAAAAACATTTTTCTAACAAGCCAAATTGATAGCAATTTGTCATCCAGAAGGATCTGACGCATGAAAGCCCTGCAACTCGCCCTGCCGCTACTGGTTTCGCTCGCCTGCTCTACAGCCTACGCCGCAAAGATCGACCCGTCGGAGGCCAGGGCACGACTCTCCCAGGTCCTTACCTGCGAGCGCAGCATATCGCCCGAGCAGTTCGAAGCCCTGATCAAGGCCGCCGATGGCAAAGCCATCGTGCAGGCTTCGGATTTGTCCGACGGTGAATACACCGTTCCCAACCCAGTGGACGTGTTCGGCCGCGCCATCACGCGGCTATCGATGCACCCCGGCTCCAATGGTGAAGGCGACTTCGATACCTACGCCGGCGCATTCACCGGTGAGAGCATCCAGACCGTCGCCAGGCTGGCCGACATCCCCAAGGACCAGTTCGGCGATTACAAGAAGGAAGTCGGCAACCATGACCTGTGGCTTTACGTCGATGGCAACGACACCTACATCAGTTGCTCGAACAACATGCGCACGGTAGCCAAAACCTTGAAACGTACGGCACGCGAGGCGGCAGATGCCGTAAAACGCGCCACCCAATAACCGCAAGCACCCACATGCGTCGAATGGAGTCACGCCATGAGCTTCAGAACACTGGCTGCAAAGTTCCTGGAAACGGTCAAGGACGACCTGGGCATCCCCGCCCGGCTACGCAGGGTGATTGCGGATACGCCGGGCATTCGGACGCGGGTGGATGACACCGCTGCCGTCATCGCCTCGTCCAGCGTGGTGCGCTGGCATGACTGGCCGCAACGCATCAGCTTTGGCCAAGGCAGCGAGAAAAGCGGCGAAGTCAGAGGCTGGCGCAACCGTGACGGCCACTATCACGGCGAACACCGGCAGATCCCGGCGCTGGCCCGGCTGGGCAAAACCGAGGCCATCGCGGAGTTTGAGTGCGACATCGCCGACGTCACTGGCCTGTCTGCCTCAAAATCCGAGTTGTTCCGCTTTTTCTCCATGCAGCAGATGGCCGAACAAGCCTGTCAGGCACTCACCCGGGACGTAAGCCAGGAAGGGCTCGCGCAAAACCTGCGCTGGCCCGAGATCGGCATCGTTCATGGCACTGGCGACTTCCTGGTCCAATACGGTTGGGATGATGGGATGTACCTGGCCAACAGTGGTGGCTCGCACCATTTCGTCGCCGCCCGGCATATCGCCGGCCAATTGCAGCAACCCGTTGCACTGCAAGGCCGCCTGGTCCGCCATGGCCTGGATGCCGAGGCCGTTGCGCAACTCAACGATGAATATGCCATCTACGCCGTCGACAAAGATGCGTTTTTTGCAGAAGCACTCGATGCCCTGCGCGACTTCAAAGCCACCCACTACTGGGGCGACCTTCCGCAGCCATACGACAACGGCCTGGCGGTCTTCCTGCCAAGGGACGAAGCACGCTCACGCAAAGTGGCAGAAGTCTTCGCCAGCGAAGGCTTTACCAATGTGGGCGAAGTGTTGGTGGAACTCGCATCACCGGGCGCCGCAGCAGAGCGCCGGGCACGTAAGGATGAGACGCGACTGCGCATAGAAGCCTTGCCTGGGCTGGAGGCCAAGGCCGGTGTCGCGCACCTGTTCGGCAAGCACGCCGCAGCCCGCCTTCACGACGAGCTGGCAACGCAAGTGGACTGGCAAGCCGTGGAACAGGCGACCATGGACGAGGCCTTTGGCGTTCATCGGCTCGACGCCCAGAGCGTGTACGACGCGCTGGCCCGACACAGCCCTGGCGCCACCTCCGGGCACGCGTTGAACACCCTGCGCGCTACCGTGGACGGCTACGCTACTCTACATGAGCGCAACCTTGCCAAGCAGGCAACGCCCGAGGCACCGGCCCCTGACTGACAGGCCTGGCCAGGGCGCGAGCGTGCAATGTCATGCCGTACTAGACCGCGCAGTACTGGCCGGCCAGCTGGTGAATGTGCTCCGCCGATTGCGCCTGGGCCTGGGCCTGCTCGCAGGCCCATAGCAGCGCCCCGGCATCAGGCACGTAGCCCTCACCGCTCGCCTTCTGCGCCACGAACCATAGCGCACGCATGACGAACAGCGGGTCGCTGCCCAGTCGCTGATCATCCAGGGCCTGCAGGTGGCTGACCAACGCCTGCAGCGCCTTGCCCAAGGCTTTAGCCTGGCTGTACTGCACCAGATTGCCCAGTTCTACCGGCTTCATGGACGGGTGAATGGTCAGCGGCGTACAGCGCCCGGAATCGGGCAAATCCCAAAACGTCACGCCGTCCTTGCAGACCATCCCAACGCGGCGACCACCTGCCATGTCATCGACCTCGATGAACGTGCCTGGCTGGTATTTGTGGATTTTCATCTTCTAGCCCTTACCGATTGACTGACCGACCACCGTCGGCAATACCTGCATTCTAAGCAAGCGGGCGACAAAAAACCTTAATGCCAATGCTTGCAAACACCCGCACTGCAACAGTGCCAAACTGCGTTTTCTCACGGTTCGGGGGCGTCCCAGGCCGCAGTGCGCTCCAGCTGGGGCGTTTCGGGGCGGGCAACCACGCAACGGACCGATGGTTTGCCATCCACACCTGCAACCTCGTAGCCGTCCTTCAACAGCCCCTCCGGTCGCCCGGCAATCCAGTCCGCAGCCTGCCTGAAGCCGTCGTAGAGGAACCCGGCCTGTGCCGCCGGCGCTACATGCTGCATATCTATCGCAATCAGCACGCCGCTGTCGATGTCGAATGAAGGCACCTTGTGCACGGCCTCCAAGGTACCCACCACATTGCCGTTGGTGTCGTGCAGCAGGAATGGATCATCAATATCCAGAGGCGCCCTGGCAAGTGCACCAATTGCGGCATCAGCAACAATACGGCTGGCCTCGTATTCAAAGCCCAGGTCAGCAAATGCAGATGAGCCTCTCGCGTCGATCTTCACAACTGCATGGTTCGCCGTCAGCCCCGGCTCCGGAACGGGAACCGCTTCAAGCCCCAACTTTTGCAGGTATTCCTTTTCAGGCTTCGAGTTCGACAGCAGTTCAGAAAGTTCGGATACTTGCGCCAAGGCCACAACTTCTGGCTTCACAGCGTCCTTGGCCAACTCATCGAACAGGTCCGCCCGCGTTTGCTCAAGGGTGACTGGAGCCTCGGGACGCTCAAACGTGACATTCTTGAGTTTGCTTCCAAGCCCGGCCAGCAACTGCCCTACTTGGTTGCCCACTCGCTGGATAGCAGGCTTGCCGAGACTGTCATCGTTTTCGAAAATGACTTTTCGGCCCTCAACAGCCTGCGCGAACGGCTGGCTCTGCCGCTTGGATTTGTCAAACGTACCGCGCTGGAAATAGAACGGCGTATTGTCCACCACCTCAAGCGAGCCATCGGGGTTTCGCCTGAACGCTTCATTGCCCTTGACGAGCCGCGAATCGATCAAGGCCTCCTGCACCCGCCCAGGGTCCTTGATCAGAACATTGTACTGCTCGATCCGCTGCCTATCCTCAGGCAGCAGCGGCTGCAGTTCCACGCCAGCGGACACCAGCTCGCCATACATGACCGCCAGTGGCCCGGCCGCCAGCACGTCATTACGATAACCGCCGCCTATCTGCGAATGTGCACCCGCGAATTTGATCTCTGTTACCCGCGGGTTGTCGCTGTTTCGCAACACGCTGGTCAACGGGAAGGTATCGCGATATTCGTTCATCGCAATCAAGTGGGTGGTCGAAGCGACGTTCTCGTGAATAGCCAGGTTCTTGCCCACATGGCTTTCCGTTTTGGGGTTGCCATACGACGCGACAGTATCGAACAGGCCCAGTTTGTTGATACGTGCCTCTCCGGGCGGGATCAGGTACTCGCCCGTTGCTTTCCATTGGTCATTGAGCATCGGCACGCCGCGCTCGATGAACACATTGGCCAGGGCACGGGCCTGCGCGGCACCGCGGCTGAAGCCAACCACATTCACATCTACCGGCAAATGCGGGTTCTTGTTGTGAAACCGCACCAGGGTGTCATAGGCCTGTTCGATCCGGTTCTGGCTGCCGCTGCCCGTGGCACCTTCGAACATGGCCACGGGCCCCTGGACTTTCTGGCTGCCAACCCCGTCGAAGTAGATCTTTTCCGACAGCCCATAATGCTGCATGCCCTCGTACTTCAGCGCCACGTGACCAGAATTGCGGGCAAGGTTGGTCCCCTGCGCACTGTCCCGTTCGTAAAGCCGGGCAACATTGGTGTGGGTACCTTTTGGCTGGTCATTGTCCTTGTTGTTGCCAGTGCCATCAAAGTACACCGTGACGTGCAATGAATCGCTCATGCCATATCCCTATGAACAAACGTCGGATCAGTCCGCATTCAACTTCAGTATGTGATCGCGTATGGCAACCCCGGCCTGGTCGATGAGTGGCTCCCAGAACTCACGCCCCCTGGCCATCAACGGCGACCCTCGCAAAGCGTCTGCCGAGGCCCGCAGTGCAAGCACCCCGAACTCTTCGGCCATGCTGATGACGCTGCGCTTGCGCCTGTCCACGTTGTCATACGGTTTCTGGTACCAGGTCGCGATCTGGTACTCGACACCCTGCTCTTCGAACTTGGCGTACAGGTGGGAGACCAGTGCAATGATGGTTTCGCGAATCAGGCCTGGGTCGACGCCCTGTGCCTCCAGGAAGGCCTGGGTAGGAACCTGGGCAACCACAAGCAGGTCTTGGTGGGTGTAGCCTGACATCGGCGGAAAAACGCCATCCGGCAACTCCATGTCGGCGCCTGAGTCTTGGCCAATGTTTTCGTCATCTTGCATGAAGGGCTCCAGAGCAGATCAGCTCATGAAAATGAGCGCAGAAGAAAGGCAGTTGATTGCATGCCAGGTCAATTCATATCCAACAACGGCGTGCGTTCAGAAACCAAGGCTTCCAGGGCACGCGCGCAGGCGTCTACACGCGCCGCGCAGCAGCATGATAAAGGAGCGTGAAGTCACGCTTCGCCTCCAGTACCTCGCCATGAAAAACCGCAGAAACAAAGGGTGCCACCCTGAAAAAGTCCGGCAGCACCTCGGGTGCAGTGGCGTGAATGGGGAACACCGGGTTGGCAGGCGCAGCCAACTGGAACGCATAGCCAAAGCCACCCAGGCCGGCCCGCTCGGACAGCGACTGGGCAATGCACAACACCGCCACCAGGCCAATTTCCGCTACATCATCGGCGTACAACTCGCCACCGTCATAGATGAACTGCTCACCACGCACGATGGCCTGGTCGGCCAGGCCGGTGAGAAGCCGTCGAAGCTGGTCTTCCAGTTGATTCTCATCCATGCGAAGTCTCCGCCAAGCGATCCGGGTTGCGTATCAGGGTGCGCACACGATTGCGCGTCTTCGTCCAAGACAACCAGTGGCGCGGAAAATTCCCACCAACTGATGGCAATGTGCCGGCCGCCCCTTCACCGGCCCTCTTCATCATTGTCCTTGGCGCTTTCCGAGCCGGCGCCAGCGGGAAGCGAAGTATCGTTGAACTGCCGATTATCGGCCCCGGCACTGTCCGCCCCTGCCTCCGGCGTGGGGGCCTGGTCGTCATTTGCACTGCTGCCGGCAGGCGCCGAGCCGCCCTTCAGCGAATCCTTGAACGCCTGGATTCGCGCGTCGGCGCCTTCATTGTAAGCTGCCTTGCCCTCGGCACCTGCCGTGGAAAAGGCCTGCTTGAAGTCGGCTCCCGCAGCAACTGCAGTAGAGGCCATACCAGCCCCCGCCGTGAGCGCACCGTTGGCAACAGCATCACGCACTCGCCCCCCCAGGGAGGCCGAGCCAGATTCGCGGAATGACTCCACGCCAGCACGCCCGGCGGACAAGGCAACGCTGCCTGCCCTGCCCAGCGTCCTGGCGGTAGCGGCAGTGCCGCCCGTGATCGCCCGCCCCAATGCAACACCGGCTGCCTCACTGCGTTTTTCACCCAGTGTGCGTTTGTCAGCCGATTCAGCCTCGGCTTTTGCACCCGAATCACTTGAAGACGAGCCCCCGACACCCTGCCCGTTCGCACTGACCAGCGCCGGATTACCGCCCGAGCCGCCGCGAGACCCGCCGCCTTTAGGCCCGCCGCCAGGCGGGTTGCCGTCTGGCGGTGGCAGCTTGCCCTTGTCGTGACCCAGGCGCATGCCTGTACCGGAACCCTGTATTCCAGCACCTACCGAAGCCATGCCTCCACGCATCTGGCCCACGGCATTGGTCTCGCCCAGGTCACCTATGCCTGCACCGATCCAGCGCAGTACCTGGTCGGGCAAGGTCTGGGGCAAGCCGAAGATCATGTACAGCACGGGCAACAACGTCAGCCCGAAGACCATGAACCACCAGGCAAAGGTCAGGAACTCCGAAATCGCACCCACACCACCTGACGAGGTCACCACGGCACCGCGCATGGCGAAGAAGCCCTGGGCGATGTAATCGATCACCGGGTCAGACACCAGCACCGCGGCAAACAGGCCAAGAACAGCCAGCGCCGGGCGGGCGAACAGCGAAAGCAGCAACAGGTAACCCTGTGTCTGGGAGCCCACGAACGTACGGTCAGGTGTCATGTGCATCACCGCCCACAGCGGCGCAGCAATGATGGATTGCAACACCGCGAGCAACCAGCCGACAAAGACGATCATGAACAGCGTGTAAGGCAGGCTGGGCAGGAAGACCGCAAAGTAGAACGCCAAAGGTTCGATGTAAGAGGCCATCAAGGCGAGCTGCTTGACCGGCACGGTCAATACCCAGTCCCAGAGCGGAGTCACGATCTTGTCCAGGTCAAGCCCGTTACCCAAGCCCTTGACCGAGGAGAGCGTGCCTGCAATCACCCGTATCGCCGTGCCGGCCGTCTTGATTGCCACATCGGCCACAAGAATGCCGGCGCGCGCGACGGACAGGTAGTCACCTACACACTTCATGCGGTTGAGCGAGCCCCCCATCTGCCCGGCCGTGCCGCACAGTGGTGTCTGCCCGTTACTGCCTGCCCCCGTTGCGATCTCCACCACGTTCAGCATCACGCCGTTGACGAACGATGACATCTTGGAGTCCATGTCAGCTTTCAAAGAGCCGACATTGATGTCGCTGTTGGGATCCTTGGGAATGAGGCTGGCAATGTCCTCCGGCTTGGACGTGGTCGATTGCTTGTAGCGGGGCTTTTCTTCTGCCTTCTTGTCGATCGCCTCGGTGACCGTGGTTACGCTGTGGGTCAGCAAAGAGGAGCGGGCGTCGGCGGGCAACGCGCCCATGGAGGGGGCGCTGACCGTTCCAACCGGCTCGGACAGCACGCCAGATATCTGGCCCCGGACCATGCCCACACGCTGGAACCACCCACCAGCGGCAGCCCAGCCATCATCCGTCAGCGTATCCAGGAAGTCCTTGATGCCACTGTCCACATCGCCCTTGTCACTGCTCACCTGGGTGAACAGATCCGTCGCCACCTTCTGTTCCGCCTCGTTCACGATGACATTGAAGCGGTCAGAATCAACCGCATCCCAGCCGGAGTCGTTGATGGTTTCAGGCCAGCTTCTCACCCAGGCATCCAGTTGGGTAATCATGGCCATGGCCGCAATACGCTTCTTCTCCTGCACATTTACCCGCAGAGACTCCAGCGCCTTGGCCATCGCTTCCGTGTTGGTCTGGGCCTGGGACTGGGCCTGGGCGGCATATACCCCCACTTTCACGGTGCCACAGAAAGCCGCACCGCCTGCCAGGTTGGTAATCGCATTGCGGTCTTTGATCTCGAAGACGTATTCCGTGCGGCCATTCACCGTACTGAGCTTGTCATGGGTCGACTCAGCCCTGACCTGGGGCGCTGAACCGGATGCCGGGTTGTTCGCATAGATCGAGTTGGCCGCCTTGGCGCAGTACGAGGCCGCCAGGTAGCTGCGGGCAAAGTCGCGCAACCCATAGAAGTTGCCCGGCGAGTTGACGCCCTCGACGATACCGTTCGGCGACAGGACGCCCATGGCCATCCCGGCTTTATAGGTGCCATTGGCGAAGCCGACCCCCCACAGGGAGAACATCAGCACAATCAGCTGAATGAACGAAAAACCGCTGGTTGTCGGCAGCAGCACTGCGCCACCCGCCACGATCCGCACCGGCGTCCACAGCGAGGACCAGTTCTTGCCCATTGCCTCGCCGTCGTTGGCCGTGTTGGTTACACCCATCACGGCAACGTACGAAACGATAAGCGAACCGATGATGAGGATCCCGCTGTTGAAGAAGCCGAACATCGTCGCGAGTATGTTTGCGCTTGCCTGCACGGTATTGGGGTCGGTGCCTTTGACCAAGGCGTCGATTACCGGGCCAAAAATCCGGCCAAGCATCTCGACTGACTGGTCGCTGCAGTCGTTTGCATCGCACGGTGAAAACGGCATCTGAGCCATTGTGAATACCTACCTGAATCGAGTAGCGGACGGTTGATCTAAATCGTTCGCGACGAATTCCCTTGGAATGCTCCGTCGTCCTTGAGTTGAGCTGCATGAGCCCCACGCGTGCTGGTCTGCACAGGGACTTGCGGCCTGAGCCATGGTGCTGACCTGCGAACCATGATCCTGCAGATATAAAAAACATGGCAATCTTAAACCACAAATCGTCAAAAAATCAAAATATTGATACGAAAGAAAATTAACAAAAATCCGTAAAGACTTGATCATCACGACAAGATCGGGATGATCAGGGAAATCCTTGATCAGAAAAAATCCAAAAAATTGACGTAATAATTCGTCAAAAATCCGAGAAATGTCGCGAAACATTTATAAAGCCCAGACCTTGATTAGCGCTTCCCCCGTCAGCATCAATAAGTTTTCGATACCGCAAAAAGCGCTTGGTACTCGCTCATTTCCAGGAAATTCAGCGCGATGAACCCCAAAAAAGCGGCTCAATCGGCTTTGTAAAGTTGTGTAAATAGACATTTCACCTACTGGCCAGCGCAGCAGGCGAGCGGCATGATGGGCCTCAAGCCCCCATTTAATGGGCGAATGAGCATACTCACCGCCCACTGAGCATTTTCCAGGCAGGAGGCAAGCAGCCTCGTGTGGGATACCTTAAACCGCCAAAAAAACGATTTATCCGACTCAAGCACAAGAAAAATAACAGTAAAAATGCTATGGTCACTCAAGCAAGCGGACCTCAAGGTTCGCGGTGGTATGGCGACTGAATCGGGCACGTTCAAGCCCTGTGAAAAAACGACGGACATAGATGCAGCTATCAATACGTGATGCGAGCCGATTCGTGATCGGCGCCGGGTTAATGCGCGAAAGGGCCATCGAAGCCTCGGGTAACCCTGCAATCAGTTTTGGCAACGTAGCGCAAGCCGCCCTGCGGCAAGGCCCCGACGGCCAGAAAATCCGCCAGACGATCGACACGCTGGCTGATCAGGAGTCTGCATACCTGCGCTCGACACCTCCCCACACCTTGAGCTCTGACCGGGTCATGCAAAGCCGCGAAGCCGAAGTGAACGCATTCACCGCCATCCACCGCGCCGTGATTGGCAGCGTTAACCTTGAAGCAGCCAGCCCGTCACGCAAAAGCGGCGCACAGTCCGAACTCCGCCAATCGCTGCTCGATGCATTCGAAGCAATCGACAACACGCCCGGCTCGCGAGCAGACCGGGAAGGCTTGCTTGCCAGCGTGCGCGAACAGGTAATTGCGGCCTCTTCCGATGCCGACGGCATGAAGCGAATGCTGCGCGAGAGCGAACAAAGCTACCTGGCGGCCGACCTGGACAAGACCTTCGCCCGCTACGCCAGCGCATCACTACCACGCAGCGAGAGCAGCAACGACTACAGCATGTAAGGATCACAGCCCATGCCGACTGCACAGGCGTTCCAAAGCTTCACCGCTTCAGTATTTCCCTCTCAATCGACGGAAACCGTCATCGCCAAGCAACCCGTACTGGCCGAATACGGCCGCGAGCTGCGTAACGCAATCAGCCAGCTGCCGCCAGAAGCAACACGATCGCTGCTGGGCGAATATGGCCAGGCGTCCCCAGCCCTGATATCGTCGATCGAGGGTTCCATTCTGGATCGCGAGTTTGCCCACGAACGAGCTGCCCAGCAGGCAGACGTCAGCCAGGACTGGTTGAACGCTGCCGATGCGCACGGCACAGGGATCAATGAGTCAGTGGCAGCAGCAGACGACACCTGGAACATGAACCCCCAGGCATAAATGCAGGCGCAAAAAAACCGGACCAGCGTCCGGTTTTTTTGTGCCTGCCATCACCAGCAAAAGCCGGCGAATTCACACCCTAGCGCGAAGCAGTCTTGAACTGCCGGGTGCTGTCCTTGCACCCCATGGATGCAACAGTGAACAACACCTCATACCGCGTGTATGCACTGGCAGAAATGCTTGCTGGCCTGGGCCCCTTGTCGAGCGTCTTGCTGTATGCAAGCACGGCATCGCACGCGATCGCATCAACGACCTGAGTGTTTGCCCGGGCAGCACGCTGGCGCACTCCCAGTTCGAACTGCGCGTCATCCAGCACAACCGGCGTGCGCGCCGGCGTGGTCGCCAACGCAGCGTACGCTCCTTGAGTTTCCCCCAACAAACGTACGGAAATCGTGATACCGCCACCGCTCTCGATCCGCGGGTACCCGGCAAACCGCGCAGTGAACTGTTCCGTAGCCGCCAGCTGGCTTACCGTGCGGCCCACCACTTTGGCCCAGTACTCATTTGGCGGATTTGAAGGGTTATAGGCTGGCGCGCCTCGATCATACGACTTGCCCGCCATCCTGAGCTGCTCCTGGCGCAGGAAGTAGCTGGAGCGGCAGTTGTTGCTGACCTCTGCATCCAGCGGCCGGCCAGACTTGGCGGTGTATAGCAAAGCGGACGCGCATGGCAGTTCGAACTGCCCGTTGAGATACAGTTGCTCACCGGTCCCCAGCGGGCTTGTGGTGGGGATAAGGTTGACCGCTCCGCCACCCGCACCACCCGCAACCCCGGTCACAAGGGCGCTAGGCATCATCGAAGTCAGCGAACTGACAGCTTCGTCTGAAAAACGAATCTTGGTGGTCCCGTCCGGCATCTGCTCGGTGGTTACACAGCCCGCCATTGCCGCAGCAGCCAGCAGCGGCAGGATGAGTTTGCACTTGGTCATGCTCGTGTCCTTACTTGAAAAGTCTGCTTGAGCGCGATCAGAAGAACCGCCCCATATCTTGCTGCCTGACCTTTGCCTGGCGAGTCTCGCGCAGCTGGCGCACCACGTCACCTGCACGCATCTCGACAGGGTCGCCACAAGGCTCCCCCACCTCGACCACGTAGCCATCACGTACGCCCACCTGCACAAACTGCACAAACCTGGCACTGGCCATGAGCGCACGCTTGCTGCCCTCGTCGACAAAGATGCCGAGCGCCAGTGGCGGCATGCGCGAGTCCATGAAGCTGACGCCCTCGACCGACAGGTACAGCCGGTCGGAAACGTAGGCAGCCTCGAACGGCATGCACGAAGCCCAGGCGGCCTCGAATGGCTGGACGCCCACGTACAGGGTGTCGCCTTCCAGCGCAAAGCTGAACCGCCCACTTTGCATGGGCGAAAGCAGCATCACGCGGTCGTGTTCGGGATGGCGCAGTACTTCGTCCCGCTTGAAGTTTGCCGTCCAGCGCAGAAAATTGGCGTACGCCACCACTTGGCTGGCGGCCCGCGCTACACGGGCCCGCTCTTCTGCACTTATTGCCGGCCCGACATCCTTATGGCCCTGGGTCCCCATCAACATCAGTCCTCGTGCTTTTTGCGCTTATCCAGCATCCCGAAGAAGTCATCAAGAATCTTGTTCAGCATTTTTTGCGGCGTGTGGCCAAAGTTCTTGGCGTGCTCTGAAACCCGCTCATGGTTGTCGTTGCGCAAGGTGTAAGCGTTGGACGGGTCCTTCTTGCGGTTACGGAACGAAATCAGACCCGAACGGCGCGCCATCGACATCATGCGCTCGTAATCGGTGTGCGAGATGTTGAACTTCTTGCGGATATCCACCTTGGTCAGACGCTCGTCCGCCTTCATCAGGCGCACCGACTCCAGCATCAGGTTATGCAGCTGGTTCAACCGCACCAGATGGTTGAAGCCACTGTCGATCTGCCCCCGTTCCACGGCACCTCGGTCGGTGTCCGGGCGAGCCAGGCCGCTGGAAAGGTTCTTCAGCACGACTTCGTCAGACAAGTCGAGCGGGTTTCGGTTCTTCTTGGTTTCCTTGAAATCGGGCGACTCGCCGCTCAGGTAGTAGACCGAGCCTTGCTTGGCGATTTCCACTTCCAGGAACGAACAGGCAACCATGAAAATGTCTTCGGTGCAGAGCTTACGCGACACCCCTTGCTGAACGGCTTCGCGGCTCAGCGGCTCGCTGGCCGCGCGCATGGCCGCATGGGTATGCTTGGTCCGCTGAATGTCCTGGACCATGTTGAAATACGACTTCAGCGGCAGCACCTTGTCGGACAAATTGACCAGCGGGTGCAACTCCTTGACGGTGTCAGCCAATACATCCGGCGAGGGGACCAGCAGGGACCGCAGGCCTTGGGCAAGCGACAATAACTTGGTCCCGTCTTTCACTTCATTCGCTGGTCGCATATACGTACCTAAGGTTTTCCAATCCAAAATAGTCTTCAAGTGCCTGCGGGGGAGCAAACACCCCGCTCAAGCAGAACGGCAGCCGAAGGCTTCCTTGAGGATGGGAGCAGGTAATCATTGCGGCGCCAGGCACCCGAGATCACCCCCTTGACCAGGGTCAAGGCCCATGGACTGAAGTGTCTGCTTGGTCAGCTCCACCTGCGCCTTGATCGACTCCGGGTCGTTCGCCATCTGCTGCGCGACAGCATTTTCAATCGGCGACTGAGAGGAAGCAAGGTTAGACAAGGTCGCCATGACCGCAACCACTACCAATGGAGGGACAAGCCAGGCCAAGGCTGTCTTGCGCCGGCGCGCCCTGGCCTGCCGCGCAGCGTCACTGGCGGCTTGCTCGCGCACGGCTTTGCGCGACGGCTGGGGCGCTGCAGCAGAATACTGCGACGCCGCCACCGGGGAAGACTGGAAGGCCTCTGGCAGCACGACCAGGCGCTCGGCTTCGTCGCGCTGGAAGTAGTTGTTCAGTGCGTCGTTCAGGCACTCCGAAAGCGCCTGGCGCACGGTGTAGGCGACCAGCGCCGGGTCGATGTGCGGAGCCAGCGTGCCCTTGCGATTGGCCTCGGCATGGAACATCAGCTGCAGCACAGCCAACTCATGGTTCGACTGCACGCCAGCGTCGTCCTGAATTGCCAGGCTGACGCTACCCTTCAGCAAACGCTGATGGCCATCGTCTTCAGCCATGTCGAAACCGTCAACCACCAGCGACAACTGCTGGAACCCCTTGGGAATGCGCACCGTCCGCGTTGCACGCTGTACGTCGTTGGGGCTCTGGCTGTCGAACACTACCAGCAAGTGCTCGCCCGAACCGAAGATGCGGATGCTGGGATCGAACGCGAAGTTCGGCGCTTTGGCTTTCATGTACTTTGCTCCTTAAAGTTTTCCAAAGATGTCTTCAAGTACGACGGCCTGCGAAAGGCCCGTCATCATCCTTGGCTTCCCTGTGCGATGGTCGATGAAGAATGCAGCTGGCACACCCGCTTGTTCCTTGCCGTTGTTTTCGAATGCGGCAAAAAGGAACGCCAGGTTGGTGCTGAGATGCTCGACCGTTTCCGGCGTTGGCTCTGAGCGGATCTGCTCATGCTTGCCCAGCATCCGCGCCAGCGTTTTCTGGTCCTTGGCCTGCAGGATCGTGGCGGCCAACGGCACGCCATCGGTTGGGTTACCCAGCGCAGCGGACGGAATCCACTTGATGGAGTGGCCCTTTGCCGCGTAAGCCCTTGTTAAGTTGTACGCCTCGCGGCAGTACGGGCAGCGAGGGTCGATGATGATGTAGACGGTATCGCCAATGCCGCCCTTGCCTTCCTTGACCCCAGCCAGGGTATCAACCGTCTTCATGGATTCGGGGATAGCCCCCTTGAAGCTGCCGTCCATGGCTGCGGCCTCGCGCACGTTCGGCGCGGCCACCGGCGACATCATCGGCGCGACAGGTGCGGCCGGCGCGGCAGCAACTGGAGGCGATGCAGGAAGAGCGCTTGCTGCCTGGGCAGCACCTGGCAGGAAGGCATCGGAAATATTGCTGCCGGTTTCCGCATTCCAGGCTACACCGGTGAACAGCACCGCAGAGTCCGGGGTGCTGAACAACACCACCTGGTGGCCGTTTTTCTCCACGGTCCAGGCGGTCAAGCCACCCAGGCCGACAGGGCGGGCATTGACGATACGGCCATAGCGCGATACCCGCTGCGCGGTCAGGTCATCGAGTTCCTGCTGGGCCGGGGTCGCTGGCGCAGCAGCTTGAGCGGTGATGAAAGAAGAGAGATCTGCCGTTTGCGTGGGCGCGGCATGGGCGACTGAAACCCCCGCCGCAAGCGCCGCAAGCACGGCAATAGGTCTTGCAATCACACCTTTCATGGCTCGATGTCCTTATTAAGAATCCAATACGACCGTATTCTAACAAAAATGTAGAAAAAGGCACCAAAAAATAAAAAAAGGCCATCTTTGTAGATGGCCTTTGGTTACCGCTGATCCGCTAGGCAGCAGTGTTTCAGGACGCCCCTGCATCGCGTGCCGCAGCCTCAGCCGAGGCATGCCTTTCCTGCTGCAAGTCCTCATAACGCTTTTTGTCCGCATCGGAGTACTTGTATGCCGACATGGCCAACTCAAGGCCGTTGACTGCCTTGTCCAGCTGAGGCTCCGCCAGCGATACGCCCGCTTTGCACTCATAGAGGAAGTGCGACAGGATGCCCGGCGCCTCCGGGAACCCGGCCTGGCGCCCGATCGTCTGCAAGGCGTACCACAGGTCCCTGTCGAAGAATCGCAGCCAGCGCATCTCGGCGGGTGGCAACACCCCCAGGCGCCGAGCCTGGAAGAACAGGGCGAAGATAATGGTCCTGACAAACGCATGAGCGTGCAGGATCGCGCTGGCATTGGGGTGCTTGATGTACTTCTGGATGATCGCCCGCGGCTTCTCCAGCGGTATTTCAGGCTTCAGCCATGCATAAGGCTCGGCAGCACCTGCGCCCTTGCCCGCGGGCGCCTTGAACTGGTCCCAACACCACGCAACCATGTCGTCGCTGTCGGCCATCGCCGCCTTGAAAGCACTCTCGTCCAGCGCTGTGTCCGTAGCGACTACCCGTGGCAGTGCGATTGCCACGAGCAGGGTTTCTGCCGGCGACAGGTTGCCAACCCGGGTCCAGTGCTGGCCCAGCTGATGGCGCATCACCTCGGTGGTTTTCTCGCGGTCGAGGGTCGGTGCCCAGCTTCGGTCCGCCTGCGCTTGCCAGCCGCTGATCAACAGATGCTCATAGGCAAACTGGCGAGAGGTTTGCGACATGCCGAATACCGGGTGATCCAGCGGCTGGGCGATCAGGTCGAGTTCGGCGAACATCCGCAGGTGCGGGTACTGCACCTTGTTCTCTTGCACATAGCTCTTGATGTTATGCGTCCGGGTGAACCTGAGCTTGGGGTGGGTCTTGTTGATACGCATGAACATGCGTACCGAGAAAATCACCATGAACACCAGCAAGAACCCATTCATGAACAGCGACGAGGACGTGATTTCGCCCCACGCCACACTGGAAAAGTCACGCTGGCACGCACCGACGATACCGTCAGGCGCACACATGCGCCCGACCCATTCGCTGATCGAAGAGACACCCGGGATTTGTGCAACATCGCCCAGCACGCTCGGCAACCAGAGTTCCACATAACGGATGTAGGTGTAGGCGGCAGAAATCTTTTCATGGGCAAAATACCAGGCACCCCACCCACCCAGGTAAAGCACCGCGATGATCCCGAGCAATATGGCCGGGTCATCCCAGGTGAAACTCTTTTGCCCACCTCCTTGCTGCTTCATTCAACGCCTCCTCTGGCCGCCACAAAGATATTTACCGGTCATGACTACCCTGCCACCTACCTGACCAGCTCTTTGAGGATGCTGTGAGTGGTGCGCACGCGCCCCACCATGAACACCGCGGCCCGACGAACCACAGCCCGAACGGTCATCTTCTTGACCACTTCGATGTAGACCAGCGCGCCGGTCATGCACAACGCCAACGGCAGCAGAAATTTCCACAACGACGGCACCAGCAGCAACGTCAACCACGGCAGGGCGGCGCTCGCGTTGATCACGAAGAACCGTGCGGGTGGAGCACATCTGCTCCAGTGATACCGACCTGTTGCCATAACCTCTCCCTAAATTCGCTTTGCCAGCCACTACCTGTATGCGCCGGCTCAGCCGTGACGCAGATCGCGGGCAGTCGCTTGCGTGATCAATCCTGCCGCCAGCAGGCGGTCTGCCTCGGCTGCAAAGGTATGCCCTTCTTCGCGCACGAACTCGGCAACCCGCTGGGTCACCCGCCCCATGTCGGTCAGGTCCATCAAGGTGTCGCGTACTTCTTCGGTAAACTTCAGCCACGAACGCGCAGCGGTGCGCTTGCCGTCCACCGTTGGCACCAGCTTCTGCGCCATCATGAAACGGCTGGTGTCGACCAGGTCATAGATCGCGGTCGCCCGCTCCTGCTCGGGGAAGCGGGAAATCATCCGGCGCATGATGGCCGCCACATCCTTGGCGTGGACCGTGCCAAACACCGGGTGCCCCGTGAGCGACAGCTCCACCGCCGCGCGGATGGTTTCCTGGTCACGCAACTCGCCAATCACACACAGGCCTGGCGCACGCCGCATGGCCTCGCGGTTCGCCCGGTAGAAATCCTTGAAGTGCGTGGGAATCTGCGACTGCACGAAGATCGAATGCTTGCTCTGGATCTTGTCGTAGGTGAACTCGATCGGCTCTTCATGGCTGATCAGGTTGCCCTTGATCGGCGTTTCGTTTTCCAGGATGAAACGGTTGATGGCCGCAAACGTGGTGGTCTTGCCATGGCCCGTGGCCCCGGCGATATAGACGATGCCATCGCGCGGTGTAGCCATCCTGACGATATCCTCGCTCAAACCCACGTCCTGGATGCGTGGCGGGTCGTCGGGAATGGCCCGGATGACAATCTGGCAGGACGTATCGCCATGGCAGGCGATGGGCGATGCGTTTACCCGGTAGGCATAACGCAAGCGGGCCCCTCGGGCATCCTTGCGTTGCGGGTCGAACAACTCATACCGCTCGTTGACCGCGGTGCCGGACACGATATCGGTCGTGGCGGTGTCACGGTTGGCCGCCATCTTCAGCAGTTCGTTGACTTCCCCGACATCGAGCGCACGACGGGTCACCGCATACAACCGCCCGTATTTCTTCACCACCACCGGCAAGGCGGGCTGGATGAAGATATCGCTGACGCCATGGGTCAGGGTTTCCAGCATCATCGCCTTGAACTGGTCGGCGCGGTCGAAGCGAAACGGGTCTTCGTAGCTGGTCAGCCGTTCCAGGCGCTCAATCAGCGCGCCCGGCTCGAGCATCATCACATCATCGTGAAAGTCCTGCTTCATTGCGCCCCGCCTTCACCACCAGGCGGGGTGCGCAAGCCACTACCACCGGGCGCCGCAAATGCCTCGGCGGCAGCAGGCTGACGGTACGTGGCAGGCGACGGCGCCGGGCTGGTTGCGCGGGTTGGCGCAGCACGGCGCACCGGGTCGGCGGTGGTGGAGGTGGCAATCGAGCTGCGCCACACATTCATGTTGTCGTTGAAGTCGGGCAGCGCGGTGATGCGCAGCAGGGTTTCGTCCACCGCCATGGACCGCCCTTCCTTGGTAACCGGGATCGAAGCACCCGAGATGATCGGCAAGGTAACCTGGCCGTGGCGGGCAAACTCACTGAAACGGCGCATGCCATCGATATCGCGGTTCATCCGGTCAAAGCCGTAGGTCAGCATCAGGTTTGCCTGCTCGACCCCTTGCTTCCAGCCTTCACGCACGGCCAGCTTCCACACCTTCTCCTCTTCATCGGAACGCGGCACCAGCGCAGACACCAGTGACGTGCGGTCGAATGTGGGCAGCGGGAAGCTCAGGTACTCGCGCCAGCTTGGCGGTACGGACGAAAAGCGTGCCTGCGATTCGATCTTGTAGGCGGCCCCGGAGAGGCGCAGCGTGTAGTTACCGTCCTGGTTGTACAGGTGTCGCGCCTCGGTAATCACCGGTGGCACCACACGGTCCTGGATCATCAGGCTGCTGAAGTCGTAGACCGTATCGAACTCACGCTCACGCAACTTCAGTGCGTTGTTGATGTTGGTGAGCTGCCAGGCAAGGCCAGCTTTCACCCCCACCTGCAGTGCCGCATCCAGAATGGCCTCGCCGCGTGCCGCCGAGGCCTGGTTCTTCTCTTCCCGCATGGCTTCGACAGCTGACCTGGCATCGCCGCTGTCACCTTGCTGCTGAACGTAGGCGGGCTTGTCATAGAGGCGCTCGGCGTCCTCCAGGGTCATCGGGGGCATGTCCATCGCCATGATCAACCCCTCCCCAGCGCCAATGGCACCGGTTTGTAGATCAGGCGCAGGGTGTTGGTACTCTTGTCGAGCACCACGTCGGCACCGGTATCGATCTGCGCACCGACATCCTTGAGCACGTTGATCGGGGTGGCCTTGCGCACCCACACGTTGATGGGCTTGAGGTCTACTCGCTTGCCGCTTTCAACGTAGGCATAGCCATAACGGCTGGCAAAGGTCTGCAGCAGTTCCTGGGGCTTGCCGATGAAGTCGATATCCACCTGGTCGGTATCGACCGCAGCCTGCCGCGAGGCGGCTTGCACCCGGTCGGCACTCAACCGCGAAACGTAATTGTGTTGCGAGTTGACCGCCACCGACACCTTGTCCGCGATGATCCGGCTGGCAAACGCCTCGGTGTCCTCGGTGGTCGGCTTGGCCGAGCTTGCACACCCACCCAACGCAACCAGCGCCAGCAGCACGCTGCCAGCTTTGCAGCCGCGAGCACCCATGAGCATTCCTTTCATGTAAAAAACTCCTGAAGTTGTCATTCTGATCGACCCTGTGCCGGGACCTGCGGCGGCCCGTTACTGGTAGCTCACCACCAGCCGGTCATGGCGTTGCCGTTCGAGGTACTGGCCCCATTTCACCGCCAGCGGGATCAGGTCTTTCTTGTAGATGTCGTTGAATTTGCGGGTGCGCGAGTGATAGTTGGCAGCGCGCGTCCAGAAGTCCTGGCCATTGTTTTCGGCGAGCTTCTGGCGCAGCAACCAGGCCGCCAGCTCCGCGTTGTAGCAGCCGCGCCAGGCGACATCGGACTTGGTAATGGCCGGGTACGAGGCGAACACGCCTTTAGGCCCCCAGTGGGTGGTGTTGATCTGGAAGTGGCCAAGGTCGAAGGTGCCATTGCTGTTCGACACGCTTTGCCCGTTCTTGCCGCTCTCCTTGCTGGAGATGGCCAGCAGTACGTTGGCCGGCACTCCCTGGCGCTGGGCGGCCTGGACGACACAGTCGATATCCGCCGGCCGCACCGCATAGAAGTCATCGGCCAGGGCCTGCGCAGACCACAGTGCGATCAAGGCGACTGGCCAGTGGAGCCCGTTGCGCGTCATGGTCAGATGATCCATTTCTGATGCTGGAACCAGAACCAGAACGCGCCTTCGACAAACAGCTGCCCTGCCGAGACCTGCCAGCTGCGGTAAGACTTCTTCATGCCGAAGACCCACAGCGCAAAACCGATCGACAGCCAGTTGAGGGCGATCATGATGCCTGCGCCGGTCGCCAGCATGTAGACGAACCCGGCAACGGCGAACAAGCTGGCGATGAAGAACGCCCTGGAATGCAGCTTGTGGTTGTGCGCGATCCGGTCGATCTCGCCCCGCTCGATCGTGCTCAGTTGGGCTTTCACCCGCTCGTTGCGGTAGCGCGCGGCATGCTCCCGGACCTTCTTGACATCGTCCTCTTCGAACAAGGCAAAGTCGCAGTTGTTGCAACCCCAACTGTGCAGCACCCGCATCTTGCCTGCCGGGCTCTGCTCCAGTTCCTGGTGGTCGCCCTCGGCTTTGAGCAGGATGCCCCGCTCGCACTCAGGGCAGGCGGGGCTGAAGTTCGAACGCCAAAGCGACTTGATGTGCTGGTTGCCCATGCGCAACTGGTTCATGCCCAACGCCGCCATCGGCATGGTGATGAACGCGAACTTTGCGGCCTTCTTCCCTGAATCGAACAACCCCATCACATCACCCTGGCATGCCAAAAATCTAGTTTCTGATTATCTGTCAGATATCTATCGTCGTCAATTTATGACATTAACTTCCATTCGCTTCCGACCGACGGACGACGCGCCCGATGCCTATTGGTGCGGCTGGTCTTTCATCAGCACCCGGCATTGCGCCTGCAAATCGCTCAGCCGTTTACGCATACCCGCCACATCCTGCGCCTCAGGCGCGGGCGATACGCCATAGGCCGTTTCGCGGGCGATTGCATCGCAGACTTGCTTGATCCGCTCTTCGGCAGCCCACTTGTCCGACAGCGATGCAAACCCTTCACCGGCCGCCATCACCTGCATGTCGAGCATTTGCTGCGGCATGACGATGGCCAGTTCACGCGCCCATTCATCGTCCAGCGCCTGCTCGTCTTCAGCCGCAACAGCGGGCACCGTGGGCGCTGGCATGTTGCCGATGATCAGGTCAGCCACGGCCAAAAGGCTCGCCTCGATGGCTTCCGGGCTTTGCGGATCCTCCTGCACAGCAACCAAAGGGGCAGCGGGCGGCGCCTCTTGCACGTGCTGCTCCGGCAACGGTGCAGGAGCTGCGGGCTTGTTCAGCCCGCCAGTCAAGTAACCCCCCAGCACGGCAAATGACGTGTCCAGCCGCCCCAGCAATGGCCGGTCCGGGTCTGCATAATTGTGTTCAAACGCACTGTGCATCCGGGCCAAGGTAGGATCCCCCTTCACTACCGCCCGCACCCGCTTGGCGAACGAGCCGTCTTTCAGGCTGTCGACAAATGCCTGGCGCGACTGCCTGCTTTGCGGGAGGTCCGACGGCTCGGGCGGCTCGACCGGAATGAAATCGTTGATGCGCATTTCTTTCGGTGCCGGGCCGGCCGTGTAGAAGCCCATGCCCCGGATAAGCGCCACCCCGCCAGTTTTGCCATTCTGCGATTTCTTGCCGACCAGGAAGGTGAACTCGCCGTTTTCCTGCATGGCGACGTCGTCGTAGTTCAGCCGGCTGCGCTGCTCAATGGCGATGTTGTCCGACTGCCTGAGCTTCTCGTTGCCCGCCATCCGCTCGAAGTTGCCCAGCATGGCCTGGGAAGACTCGGCAGCTGCACCCTGAACGCGCCGCCAGGTTTCCGACTCCGTGCCCGAGGTCAAGCGCCCGACGGCCCGGATGTTGGTGTTTTCCCAGGTGGCATCTGCCTCTTCGGCGCTGGATTTCTTCAGCGAGGAGAAGTCCTGCGCAGCGAAGGTAACGCTGAAGCCCAGGCTACGCGCCTGAGCAGGCGCCACAGCAAAGCCGACCACGGCGTAATAGCCGTATTCGTCCAGGATGGTATAGAACGGGAACTTCGACCCGGTCGGCCGGCTATCGATGATTTCGCGCACCACACCCTCCACCCGGTTGCCCAGGCAGCCGGCCATCATTTGCTTGATACTGCCCACGATCATCTTACCGAGCATGCGCATGCTGTCCGGGGCACGCTCCAGCGCTGGCAGCAGCACCACCAGCAGCCTGCGGTTGATCACCACGTCATAGAAATCCACGTCGCCGACGCGGGTCTTGAAAATGTGCCCGTAGTTGAAGGTCAGGTCGTTGAAGATCCGCCCCAGCTGCATGACGATGTAGCCGTGTTGCTCCAGGGTCTTGGTTTCCTGCTGCTTGAACTTGGCCTTCTGGTAGCCCGGTAGCGTCAGCAGGTATGAGCGCAGCGGGGCCACGATCACATCGAACATTTCGCCGTACTTGCCGCCGTGCTCCCACACCAGCTCTTCGATCACGTTCAGCTCGAAGTACTCCAGGTACTTCTCGGGCGACAAGTTGATGTGGCCCTTGTCACGCAGGTAGGTCAGCGGCCGCGTCAAGGCCGCCACGAACATGATCGCCCGCCCCTTCCACATGTCGCCGCCACCGCCCGAGTCGTCCATCAGCGAGACAATCAGCTCGATCAACATGCCCGACGAGGTATTCCCCATCATGTTCATGTTGTTGGTCACCTTGTCGACCTGCTTCTCGACGAAGTCTCGGCCAGAGGTGATGAAGTTGATGATCAGCAGGTCATCTTCGCGGCCCAGGTAGCGCGACAGCCGGAAGATTTCCTTCTGCAGCTTGGGGTCGCCCTTGCCGTCTACGTAGATGAAACCGGTGTTCTGCACCAGCGCGTTGAACACGATGCCAAGCAGCAGCTCGGTGTTGTGGGTAACCAGGCTGTCGTCGGTGATGTACAGGTGGTGCGGGTGGTCGATCTCGATGCACTGGCAGGGCGCCTGACCGGCAGCCGTTACCTTCCACACCTCGGCCCAACCGTTGAATTTGGCAGACCCACGCTTCTTGCGCACCTTGGGCAGCATCACCACCACGCCGCGCCCCATCAGCTCGCGGATGGCATCGGTGGTCACGGTGTGCGCTTCTTCGCTGCCGTCGTGGCCACGGGTAAGCACCCGCCACAGGTGGTCACCGGTGGCCTGGGCCCTGCGGCCGTCGCGTGTGGCAACGGTCCAGACCGGCTGGATACCCTGCTCGATCACCCGCAGCACCGCAGCCTGCTTGCCGTCGGGTGTGCATACACTGTCCCCGACCTTGATCTGCCCCATCTGCACCCAGCCCTTGGGGGTGAGCACCTTGGCGTGCTTGGGTTGCGGCTTGCCGGAACCGGTGGTGCCCAGTACCAGCTGGTGCGTGCGCAGGTCGCTGTCGCCGGCGTAGATTTGCTCGCGGGTCTCCAGGTCATTGCCGAACAGGGTCACGCCCTCGCCTTTCTTCTTGCCCTTGTACGAGCCGTCGTTGACGTCCGCCAGCTTGGGTACCCGATAAGGAAAGTCGAACGCACGATTGTCCACATCGACGAACTTGCGCTTGAACGCCCAGGCCAAGAGCAACAGCAGCTCACCCGAAAAGGGCACCTTGATCGAAATCAGCGCCAGGATCGGCAGCGCGAATGTGCCGAAGACGGCGCCGTCAGCAGACTGGAAAAAATCACTGAAGCGCTGCCCGGCCAGGCGAGTATCTTTGCGCCGCCGGCTGCTGCTGACTTCATGCTGACGGGATGCGCCCTTGTACTGAGCCATCTGTCACTCCCTCACACTACGTCTTCGTATGCACTGGCGCTGATGTAGTCAGCGACCAGATCCTTGGCGATGCGCGCAATCACGGACTGCTCCATGTCGTCATCGACGAACTCGACGTCCTTGAACGTCTCGCGCTTGAGGCGCTCCACCATGTCCTTGCAGCCACCCGACGGGAAGCGCCGGGCCAGCAACGCGAGGGCGTCCGGACGTGGCATGTGCTCGTAGAGCATGGTGCGCAGCTTGCGGTCTTCGGCGGTGGTGGTCAGCGCCCACAGGCGCATCGGCCCGGCCGACATGGTGAACAGCTGGCTGTAGGTGGCGTTCTTGGTTTCGAACCGCGCCAGGAAGGTACAGCCGTGCTTGTTGGCACCGTGGACAAAGTTGACCAGCGCATGTTCTTCGGTGTCGGACAGGCCGATGTTCTTCCTCAGCCAGTCGCGGGTTTCCTTGGTCCCCGAATCGAGGATAAAGGTGGCAGTCGCGATCTTGGTCAGCTGGCCAAAGTCTTCCATCAACTGGGAGGCCAGGATGATTTCCATGTTCCACTTCCGGGCCTCACGGCCGTCAGTCTGCATCTGCTCCTGCAGGCCAACGTGGCCACCGGTCTTGTGGAATTCGTCCATGCACATGACCTTGTATTCATCCACCAGGTCCGCCACCAAGCGCTCATAGAACGGCAGGTATTTCTGGGTGAAGAACGGGAAGTCCTCTTTCGAGAACGCCACCTTCTTCATGAAGCACTGGCGGGCAATCATGTACATCAAGGCGGTCTGCTTCTTGGCCGATGCAGAACCTTGCAGCGCAACGTCCTGCAGGTCGAGAGCCACGATGCGGGCACTGCCTACGTCGAAGCGGGTGTGATCGGAGAACACCGGGAAATCGCCGACAGATTCGCGAATGCCGAGGATGAACGCGTCAACCAGGCTACGCCCGACCTCGCCGGAACCTTCGTATTCGGCGCGAACCTCTTCGGTCGATGCAACTGCCACCAGGTCGTTGAGGGTCGGTACTGCGTAGCGCTGGGTCACCTCTGCCTCGTACACCATGCCGGCGTCGAACATGGCATCGACCAGCTCCCAGTAGGTGGTCGCCGGAAGAATACGCACGCCAAGCTGCGCCACGGCAGTGTCCACCACATCGTTGTGCCCAGGCTTGTAGGTTTCCGGGCTGGCCCGCTCGATCTTGTCGTCCTTGCGCCGGTAGGCCAGGTCGACCATGCGGCCGACGAAGTTGCTCATCCCTTCATAGGGCTTCTCGCGCTCGGGCGGCGTTACCAGGATGGTCAGGAAGTTCTTGTTGAACTCACGGTCCTTTGGCAGCGGGTAGCGCTGGCCCAACGGGGTATCCAGCGGGTTGATGCAGTCCTTGCGGGCATTCTGCAAACGTTTGTACACCACCAGGTGATGAAGCCGGGGCGGCAGGTTGTCACGCACCAGGTCACAGAAGCCGGACGAGGAAATACCAATGTCGGTAATGCCGATGTAAGGCAAGCCCGTCAGGCCAGGCATCAGGCAGGATTCAAAGTGGTTGTTGTTCATCAGCACCGATTTACCCGAACCCGGCTTGCCGGCGATCAGGGTGATCCAGGTGGTCTGCTGCGACGAGAAACGCTGGTACTTGAGGATCTTGCCGTCCAGGCTGCGGTAGATGGTCGAACCTTCCTGGAACGGCGAAGCCGGCCGGGTCAGCGGCAGCATGGCCACGGCATCGCCCAGCGGGGCCGCGGCAGGGTCGCCCAGGTGCTTGGTGGTCAAGCCCAGGCAATTGGACTGGAACGCCTGCATCGGGTTGCCCGTGCGCTCGATGAACACCGGCTGCCCCCAGGCCTCCAGCGTGCGCCAGAGCTTCGACTTGCGCAGCGCAAGCTCCTTCACACCCTTCTCGTCCGGGCTGGCCCAGGTCATTGCGGCAACCTGCAACTTGACCATGCACTCACCGTCGCGCACCCGCTCGCGCAGTTCCTTGGTGGCCAGGTTGATGTTGCGGTTCTGCTCGGAGGTTACCGACAGCAACTGGGCGAACAGGCTCTTCCAGGCCAGCACGCTCATGCCATCGGAAGACAGCATGATCGACACCGAGTACGGCAAGGCACGAGACACCCCGTTTTCCTGGGTTTCGGCGCGGTTGAGGCTGTTGAACAGGGTATTGAAATATTGCGGCTCAGCCGGCGGAATCGACATCAGCAAAGGCGCATACACACGCGAGCCTACCCGCACGCTGGTAGGGTCTGGCAGCAGGCTGGTGCGCTGGCCACTGCCGATCTCACCCGAGGTGACCATGATCTGGCTGGGCAGCGTCGGGTACATGAACTCCGACATGTCGCCGCTGCGCTTGCTGGTTTTCCAGCGCATGGGGATGGCGCTGCCTGGAATATAGGGCTTCCAGGTGCGTGGCGTGATGTCGGGGTTTACCTTTGCGCGGATGGCGCGGATTGCTTCACTGACGTCGAGCACATCGACCGAACAGCCGAACTCGGGGGAAGTCAGGTCTTCGGAAATCTTGGTAACGAAAGAAAGATGGCGGTCCTTGAGGTAGGAAATGGGCCGCAGCAGGTTTTGCGCATCCGCAGTAGCCGGCCACTCCGACGCCTTCCTGAACTCGTTCAGGGCCTCGCGGGCCATTGCCCTTTCGGTCTGGTCAAGCAGCGCTGGCCGCGACCAGAACACCAGATAGCACTCTTCGTCATACACATACTGAGCATATTTGCTGACACCTTCATTGATCAGGTGTCGCACGTTCAAATTCAGCCGTTCGGCGGTGGCCACCTGCTGATGGGCGTTTTGCTCCAGCGGTGCGGTGGCGTCCAGGTCGCGGCTGAAAACGATCTGCAAGTGATGGCCGCGCACCTTGAAGTACACGGAAAGCGAGGCCTCCAGCAGGCTCACAAGCCGTTCGAACTGCTCGCGCCCCAGTACGCTCTTGGTGCCGTTGAAGCGCACGATGGACGCCAGCGAACCGTCGTTGGCGACGATCGATTGCCCGCCATCGACCGTTTCAAGGTCGCAATAGTCCTGCACGTCGGCCTTGAGCTGGCTCAGAACCGTCAGGATCACCGCCTCGAGTTTGTTAAACATGTCCTTGTTCTCCCTTGATAACGTGCTCAACGGCGAGGCTGATCAGCGCTGCGTGCTTGTGCATCAGGCAAAGTTCTTCATTAACTGGCCAGTCAATGCCGACCAGTTGTCGGGCAGGAACAATGCACGGTTATTGGCCGCGTAATAGTCGAGCTGCCCGTCCTTGAACGCGTTCTTGGTTGGAAACAGCCGCAAGGGGGCCAACCACTCAGCGCGTCGTTCGTATTCTTCATCACTGACAAGTGTTTTGCTGGCGAGGGTTTCTGCCACACCCAACACGGTGATGACTTCACCGCCGAATATTTCCTTGAGTGTGTCGCTACCGCGAAACTGGAAAGCGGCCAGCAGGCTGGTGAGCTTCTCGTTGACTGCGACATCACCCAGCAGTTCATTGACATAGATGCACCGGGCAATGTTGTTGATCTCGGTTTGCGTCAATTCCTGAACCGCGACGAAAAAGCCCGTGCCATTCATGGCGCATGCACCCAGGTGATGGACCTGGCGGCACAAGTTACAGGCGGTAATCAGGTTTTCCTTGGTGCAGTTTTCGGAGTTACCGTCCAGCGCATGAAGTTCCTGATACTTGGCGGACTTGAAACCACAGAAACGGCAGGTGTAGTTGTCACGCTGCCACACCGAAGTGCGAACTTTACTGTGCTCGTCACGCCACAATTTGCGTTGATCATCGTCCGAGCGCCACAGCGGCCGGCGTACGCCAAATACCGGTTGATTGGCAGTACGGCTTACATAGCCACTCGCCAGCGTGGGCACAGTGAATGCCCCGCCCCGAGCCGGGTTTGTTTCGCTCATGTCCGATAATCCCGAAACCGTGTTGAGAATGCGGGGCCTTGCGCCCCGCCCTAAGGTCAGCGGCGGGCAGCCTTAGTTGACCACGGTGTTGCGCATGATCCACATCACGGTGCCGACAGCAGCCATCAGGCCACCGATGAACAGGCCGACAATGGCCGACATCGGCTTCTCACGCTCGTCCTTGGAGGCTTTCCACAGGGTGTACAGGGAAATGGCGACCACCACGAAGCCACCAATCGACACCAGCGAGATCAACAGCGTGGCGCCGCCCTGGGCAGTGTTGTCGATGTTGGTCATGACGTCATCAGCGGTTTTGCCGCCCGACGTATCCTGGGTCAGGTCAGTCTTGGTAATGGCGAATGCCGACGGTGCTGCCAGGGCACCGATAACTGCGGTGGTCGCACGTACTTTGGCCGAATCGTAAGCAGCTTTCAGGGTTTTGAGTGCTTTCATGAGTGACGCTCCTTGGGTTTCATAGTTCGAAAAGCCGTTACGACCACGGCGTGAAAAGACCCACCAGATTGAATCCGATGGTGTTGTTGAGTACATCGCTGAACCACTTGAAGTTCCACGCCAGTACACCGCCGATGATCCATCCGCTGGCGGTGCCCAGGCCGGCTTGAGTCTGATTGTTGTAATAACCGTTTACGGTCAACCAGCCTTTCACCATGGCAATCAGGCCAACCACCTGCATGATGCCCAGCAGGGCCAGCGTGGCCAGTTGTGCCTGTTCTTGTAAGGTGGTGCCGGTCGAGGAATAAGACAGCATGCGCGAGTTGGCATAATCCCCGGTCAGGGTGCGCGACATGATGCCCATCCATTCCAATGTGCCAATGGCCAGCAAGATAGAGCCAATGACCAACTGCACACAGGCGGAGCCGACAGAGAAACGCTGTCGCCCGGCCACATACTTCAATGCGTTGTCATGGGTAACGCCCCATATTTCAATTAGCGCGGCACCTGTCAGGTAAAGCCCGATAAGCGCGGCAATACCCTGGCACATCATGATCGCCGTCGGGATTACTTTCCCGATATTGACCATTACATCTACGAGATCGGCAAATCCGGCCGCCATGTCAACGTCCTTGTTTAAAGAGCGGGTGCAGTGACGACAATGCCGCTGTCGCGATCAACTGAAAGTACTTTCAGTTCGCGCTGAACCGGTGGCAACGTATCGCCGGCTTTTATGCTGTCTTCGCTATCGCCATTTTTCACCCAGGCCCGGTGCCCGACCACGGCTTGCACTTTGTACCCACTCGACTGCGGGATCGGGTGGGCGCTTCTGGCACGCGCCTGCGACACAACAGGTGCCGGCTCCCTGCGCGGCGGCTTGACGATCTCCACACGCTGGCGGCTCTGCTCGAAGTAGTTCATGCGCTGGGTCAAACCTGTAAGGTTGTTGTCCAGCGCCTTGATCTGGCTCAGCAGCAGCTGGGTATTGCGCTGGGATTCCTCGCGCACGATCTTCAGCTGCTTCTCGCTGTTCTCCTGGGCCTGCAACGCCGCTTGCGCTTGCTCCCTGGATTTGGCCAGCTCGATGCTCAGCACATCCATGCGTGGCTGTTGCACCGATTGAGTCTGGTTTTGCGCCATGCGCTTGGCCTTGGCTGTCGGCGACGACGTCGCCTTCATCACGACCACCGCAACCACGATGAGCGCCACGAAGCTACCGGCAAAAACGCCGATGAGTTTTCCGAACGACCAGTTCTTCATGTCGAACTCCTTATCGAGATTGATCGTGAACGTCTTGCAGGAAGAACAGGCCAAAGCCTTTGTTCGCAGGCGTTGCGTACGTGGCCGGGCGGTTGAAGCCGCGGCGCACTTCCGACGCGATCGCGGTACCCATCTCCCCCACCGACGAACCGATGACCTGCTTGGTCGAAGGCTCGGTGGTGGTCTGGGCCACGACACCGCTCGGGCTGATGATCGTGGTGCCCGCAGTCTGCTGGTAGGCACGACCGTAGCCGGACAGCAACGAGGCAGCACCCAGGGCGAAGTAGCGCGACATGGTGTGGTGGTCCTTGGTCTCGGCGATACCTTGCTTGGCATCGTCTTCACGCAGGGCCACGGCACTGATGCGCATGGTCGGGCGGGGATCGTTCACCGGCGGCGCCAGGATGGTGAACTTCACCCGGATATTGTCCGGTGCCTGCTCGATCTTGCCGATCAGCTTGGCGCCATTCCATTTGCCGCCACGAATGGTTGCCAGCACGTCACCACCATCGTCGGTGTTCACCTCCGCATCCAGCGTGGCGTACATGATGGTGCCGGTCTTGATCAGCAGCTCCCGGTCGGTGTCGCCCACGGCCTCGATATCGTTGGGATCCTTCTTGTCCTTGGCCGTACGCAGCGCGACATCACGATCGCCACTGCCATTGCGCTCGGTCGGGTAGTAGCTGACGGTGCTGAAGCTGCTTTTGTCGGCAAAGCCCTTTGCGCTTTCCGATTCGCCCATCAACTGCTTGATCGACTTGAGTGTCTCGGTCTTGAGCTCGTTGACGTACAGGTCGCGCTGTTGCTCGGCCTTCTTCAGCTCTTCCTCCAGGCGCCGGCGTTCCTGCTCGTCGGCCTGGGCGTTGTTCACCCCAGCGCGCTGGGCAACCTGTGTGGTCTCGCGGGGTTGCTGTCCGGCCCCGACATAGATCGGCGGCGGTTGCGTGCTGGCATCGTTGTACGGCTGCCCTGGCACATTGAACTGGGCGTTCTGGCCACGGGCCAGTTCCTTGCCGGTGGACTGAACGATGTTGGGGTCGAAGCCTGGTTGGTACGACATGCCACGCTCGGCCGCCTGCTCGGCCTCCAGCGAGCTGCGCTGGGCGCGGCGCTGCGCCTCGGCAGCGGAAATAGGGTCAACCGACACCTCGGGCTGCGGCGCACGCGGCACATCCACGGTGGATGCCTTGCCGGCCGGTTCGTCCTTGCCGGTCATGCCGTTGTAGGCCAGCGCACCCAGCGCAAGCACCACCAGGCCTGCGGCAATCAGCGAAACCTTGCCGACGCCGGAACCGAACACGGCCTGCAGGTTGCGCTGCATCTCATCGGACTTGCGCGCCTTCTTCACATGCGAGCCCGCCGGCCCGTCACGGTCGGCCACCAGGTGCTCGTCGTCTTCATCGAAGCCCGAGTCGCTCGGCGGCATGTTGTGATCACTCATTGCAGATTCCCTTGCTCGATGAAGACGGTTACGGCCTGCCCGCCAGTCGTGAACGTGACGCTGTTCTGCAAGCCGGCATAGCGGTACACCGCCACGCCAGTAGTGCTGCGGGCAGCGTTGGTGTACGCGGGGTACTGCGCATCGGCCTTGGCTTTCACATACATGTTCGGGCCATAGCTCCAGGCTTCCACGCCTTCCAGCCCGGTCACCTTCAGGCGATTGGCCTCTTTTGGCGGCACGCCATCCAGGAAGTAGGTCAACGCATCGTCGATGCTCGGCATCCTCAACATGGCCACAGTGGCCTCGGCATCCGGATTACGCCCGGGCACCTTGGCATCCACACGCATGTCCACCTCTTCCTGCCCGGCAGCCAGGATCAGGATGATCGGTGTGGCCAGGCCGCGCAGCGTGACCGTGACGTTGCCGTAGGCGGCTGCCGTGGCAGGGTCCAGCGTCAGGATGTTGGTCGGTGCGACATTGCCGCCCTGGCCGTTCTGCCCACCACGCTCACGCCCGTCGCTGAACAGTTCGCGGTTGATCGACACGTTCTGGATCATCCACGGCTGGCCGGCGTAGTCGGAGAACACGATCGACGACTGCTGCCCCTTGCTCAGGCGAACGATGGGCGGCGAAACACCCGGGTCCAGGTTCAGTGCAAGCGTGCGGGTCACCGGCTTGGCCGGGCTTACGTAAGCCGTGGCCTTCTGCTTTTCACGCTCGAGCCACAGCTGCTTGATCAACTCCACCTGCGACGAGGTCAGCTGCGAGTCCTGCACGTCCTGAACCGTGTCGCTGATGACATCTTCAGGGCGCGGGTACACCACTTGAGCAACGCTGGATACCTGCCGGCCCAGGCCATTCATCGGCGGCAGGGGTGGCGCATCGCTGCCTTGCGCTGCGTCAACCTGGCCCGCACCACCCTCGGCGGCAGGCGCATTTTGCGCCTCGTTGGCAAATGCGGGCATGGCGATAGCGCTCGCAAGCAACGATGCGATCAGATGCTTCTTCATGGTCACTTCCTTGAGGTGTACGGCGACAGCTGAACAGAATCGACGGCGATGCCTTTGGTGTTGGTGGCCGAGGCGGGGATCTGCACGATGGTTACGGCTGCGAGGAAGTCCTGGCGCGAGCGTGCCTGCTGATCGCCGCCCACATAGAACTCGATGGCAATCGGCACCTGCACCAGCCAGTAGTTCTGCCCGGTTGCCAGCGCGCCGCTTTCTTCAACCTGAGGTACTTGCGTGGCCATGGCGCGCAGGATCATCCGCCCCTTGAGCACACGCTCCAGGTTGCCGGAATCGTCAAGCGTCTTCAGGAAGGCCTTGCGCCCTTCATCCGTGTACCAGCGGGCACCCGCGGCATTGAGGTTGGAGCGGTAGTTGACGTAGTCATAGGAATACGAGTTCACCACTGCGTCCTTGGCGTACTCGGCCAGCGTCGCCGGGGTGACACGCGGGTTGCTCTCGGTCGAGACCTCGCAGATGGCGTGGTTGTCGATGGTCGGAATCCAGCGGTACTTGGGGTACCAGAACACCACGGCAGCAATGGTCACGCCGAATACGCAGGTAAGCGCAAGCAGTTGCCCCCAGACGCGCTTGTTGCGGCGCTTGAGGTCAAGGCATTCCAGTTGCAGGCGTTTGACTTCGCGGACGGTGGCGGCTGCTTCACCCGGCGTTTCATCCAGCGCCAGCTCAAGCAGCTTTTCTTCATCGGTGCCCTGCCTGGCCGCAGGCGCCTCACCACCTGGGGTTCCGTGTTGGGTTTCCTTACTCGACATTGCGGATTTCCCCTGTCGTTCCGTCGTAAATGCAAATCGAGTCGGTTCCGTCATAGAACACGACGTTTTCAAAATTCGTTTGCGTCACCAGCCAGATGGCCGCAATAGCAACGCAGGGGAGCAAGGCAAGGCAGGCCCACTCACCAATATCCAGCAGCACACCCAGCATGCGGTTGTAGCGCCGCAATGCGCGCACATCCACGTCATCGCCTGTTCCGCTGCCCCATGACGTTGTGGTTGATCCGAGTTCGTCCATATCTCGCTCCATGAAGCAGCATTTTCATTTAAAACTTAGAAAGGTGCAACAGCGAAATTTTGACATATAGAAAAAATAGTCGCAATGCGCGACGTATTTTGACACGCCTACGTCAGGCTTCAGTCATCTAAGAAAATCGAATTTTTGCGCAAAAGGCACCCTCCTCTCACGGGCAACGGAACGCTGTAAGCCACGAATTACGGGCACTTCCAGAGTAAAATGGGTTACACCGCACTGCCTGGAAGCAGCACATGCATGCTGTCACATTGATATCAAAAAAATGTACGTCACCGATATTTTAGATAGTCAAAACACAACCCTTCCGGTGCTCTTGGCGAGCTCCAAAATCAAAGGTCAGGTTTCAGGCAATGACCGCGCAGGCCAAGACAGACAAGGCTTCCGGCATTTCTCCGGATAAAATCGGCGAGATTGATAGCGGGGGTTGCAGCACATCCTCCATGACAAGGCGGGAACCTGGTCCAGCTCTTCTCCTTAACGGCCCTCTTACGCGGGGGCCATTTCAATAAAACCCTTGTAAAACAAGGGTTTTACAAGTAGCTCCAACGTTCCTTGGGCCCTTCGGGATCAGTTCGTGAAGCGTGCAAGGCGGGTGAGCCATCACCCGCCTTGAGGCGATTTCAGTCTGTCACGATAGCGACTGAACATGGCCAAAATGTGATTTTCCACCATCCACACATTTTTTTGCGATAGCAGCTTTTTGCCATCATGCCTGCGAGCCACACCCATATCCCCTCACAGCATTCATGCCGGGCGGCCTACCGGGCACGAATTCTCTGGCCTGTAGTGAATGACACTGATCGATTGAAATAGTTGTGAACCGCTTAAAAATAATTGCAAAAGGCCATGCTTCAGATGCTCGCAAGCCACCTTTTGGCTTAGCCTGAATCAAGGGCGCTTCAAAAAAGCACCGGCGCTGAAAAAAACAAAGGGCACCCATCCCAGGGTGCCCTTTGCCTTACTGCGAGGTGAACCAGATCACCCCATCGAACGCACCCCCACGGGTTGCGAATGGCCCCGCGAAGTCACGATCCCCAGGAAGGAAATCACGATCGCCAGGCCCAATGTCGAACTCACCTCTACCCGGTGCTCAGGCGTGTACATCATCACCGCCAGTGCCCCGGCAATGAAGATGATCACCGCCCAGGTCAGGTACGGGAACAGCCACATGCGGAACTTCAGCTCGGTGTTCTCCCGCTCAAGGCGCCGACGCATGCGCAGCTGCGAGATGGCGATGACCATGTACACCAGCAGGGCGATGGCGCCGGAACTGGCCAACAGGAACTCGAACACGCCCTTCGGCGCAAAGTAGTTGAGGATGGCAATGGCTGCGCCGATCAGGGTGCTGCCAAACACCGCGGCACGCGGCACGCCAACCTTGGAGGTCTTGTTGAGGAAGGCCGGGGCGTCACCGCGCTTGGCCAGCGAATACATCATCCGCGAGGCAATGTAGATCGACGAGTTCATGCAACTGGTCACGGCCACCAGGACCACCAGGTCGACCATGAACGCCGCGTTGGGGATGTTCATGATTTCCAGCGCACGCTGGTACGAGCCCACCACTGCCAACTGCGGGTCGTTCCACGGCACCACCGAGATGATCACGAAGATCGACAGGATGTAGAAGGTGCTGATCCGCCAGATCACCGAGCGCGTGGCCTTGGCGATGTTGCGCGACGGGTCGCTGGACTCCGACGCGGCAATGGTTACCGCCTCGGTACCGATGAAGCTGAACATCACGGTGATGAACGCCCCCACCACCGCCGACCAGCCCTTCGGCGCAAAGCCCCCATACTCCGCCATCAGCCCGCTCAGGCCGCTGACCTCGCGGTTGGGCAGCCAACCCATCAGCGCGGCAACGCCCAGACCGATAAAGCCCAGGATGGCCGTTACCTTGAGGATGGCGAACCAGAACTCGAACTCACCATACTTGGCCACGCTGAACAGGTTGGTGCCGGCCAGCAGCAGTACCGAGGCCAGAGCGAAGATCCAGCTGTCTACCTGGGGGAACCAGGCGTTCAGCACATGCCCTGCGGCCAAGGCTTCGATAGGGATTACCAGCACCCAGAACCACCAGTACAACCAGCCGATGGTGTAGCCGGCCCAGCGGCCAATGGCCTGGTCGGCGTAGGTGGAAAACGATCCGGTGTCGGGGTGTGCCACGGCCATTTCGCCGAGCATGCGCATGACCAGTACCACCAGGGTGCCGGCCACGAAATAAGAAACTATGGTTGCTGGCCCGGCCGCCGCGATGGCGTGCCCAGAGCCTACGAAAAGTCCGGCGCCGATGATGCCGGCGATGGACAGCATCGTTACATGACGCGGCTTGAAACCTTGTGCAAGGTTGCCATCAGATCCCACGGTGCTCATTGATGTTGTTCTCTTTTTGCTGACACAAGGATGGGGGCAGAGGTAGGCGAAAATATCTCCTTTGAATTGAGTAAGTCGACAGGTTACTGGCGCGCTGTTGTTGATCTTTGGCGCGCATCACAAAGCAACGTGCCGGTGCGGTTCGGGCTTCATTTAAGCCGCGCAGGGCTGTGGGAAATTACACGAGAACGCCCCGGAACTGTTCGATCACGACAGGGCAGTTCCATTACCGCCAGATGTCGCGAATGGCATGCCCGATCGCGCCATCGGGCCGTCTGAAGCTTTTGTTTTTCATTTGGATGTGTATCGCCTGTGCGGGCCTCTTCGCGGGTAAACCCGCTTGTATGGTAGGACTTGAAGGGAGGAGGAGGGTCATAACTCGCTTCTGACTGTTCGCGCAGTACAGACCGTGGGAGAA
>NZ_JBNNVS010000013.1:0-138538 GCF_050280665.1 Pseudomonas sp. NPDC089547
TTGAACGTATCCAGTCATTGCTTGCCTCACTCTGCTCAGCTATTTCGCTCTTCTGTATTAAGCCTGTAGCGCTTCTCTAAACACGTACCAGTGCTAGGTGAAGCTGTACGAAGACAGCGTGCCACTGTTCAACCGCTTCCAGATCGAGAGCCAGATCGAAACCGCCTTCCAGCGCGTGGTCGACCTGCCGTCCGGCGGTTCGATCGTGATCGACCCGACCGAAGCCCTGGTATCCATCGACATCAACTCCGCGCGTGCCACCAAAGGCAGCGACATCGAAGAAACCGCCCTGCAGACCAACCTGGAAGCGGCCGAGGAAATCGCCCGCCAGCTGCGCCTGCGTGACATCGGCGGCCTGATCGTCATCGACTTCATCGACATGACCCCGGCGAAAAACCAGCGCGCCGTTGAAGAGCGCGTTCGCGAATGCCTGGAAGCCGACCGCGCTCGCGTTCAGGTTGGCCGCATTTCGCGCTTCGGCCTGCTGGAAATGTCCCGTCAGCGCCTGCGTCCGTCGCTGGGCGAAAGCAGCGGCATCGTCTGCCCTCGCTGCTCCGGCACCGGCATCATCCGTGACGTCGAGTCGCTGTCGCTGGCCATCCTGCGCCTGATCGAAGAAGAAGCGCTGAAGGACCGCACCGCCGAAGTCCGTGCACAAGTGCCGATCCCGGTAGCTGCGTTCCTGCTGAACGAGAAACGCAACTCGATCACCAAGATCGAACTGCGCACCCGCGCACGCATCATCATCCTGCCGAACGACCACCTGGAAACCCCGCACTTCGAAGTCCAGCGCCTGCGCGACGACAACCCGGAAGTGCTGAACAACCAGTCCAGCTACGAAATCGCCGCCACCGAGGCCGAAGAGCCCACGCAGCCGACCGCCACCCGCACCCTGGTTCGCCAGGAGGCCGCCGTCAAGACTGCCCCGGCCCGCGCCAATGCGCCGGTACCGGCCAGCGAGGAAGAGCCACAAGCTGTTGCGCCAGCGGCCCCTGCCCCGAGCGCCCCGGAGCCCAGCCTGTTCAAGGGCCTGGTGAAGTCGCTGGTCAGCCTGTTCGCCGGCAAGGAAGAGCCTGCCCCTGCGCCGGTTGTCACCACCGCCGAAAAGCCCGCCACCGACCGACCACGCAACGAAGAACGCCGCAACGGCCGCCAGCAGAGCCGCAACCGCAACGGCCGCCGCGACGAAGAACGCAAGCCGCGCGAAGAGCGCGCCGAGCGCGCACCTCGTGAGGAGCGCCAGCCACGTGAAGAACGTGCCCCGCGTGAAGAGCGTGCGCCACGTGAAGAACGCGCACCTCGCGAAGAGCGTGCACCGCGTGAAGAACGTGCACCACGCCAGCCACGCGAAGACCGCCGCAGTAACCGTGGCGAAGAGCGCGTACGTGAGCTGCGTGAGCCGCTGGACGCCACCCCGCCAGCTGAACGCGAAGAGCGCCAGCCGCGTGAAGAGCGTGCTCCACGCGAAGAACGCGCACCTCGTGAAGAACGTGCTCCACGCGAAGAGCGCGCACCTCGTGAAGAACGTGCCCCACGCGAAGAACGCGCACCTCGCGAGGAGCGTGCTCCACGTGAAGAACGCGCACCTCGCGAAGAGCGTGCCCCACGTGAAGAGCGTGCCCCACGTGAAGAGCGCGCACCTCGTGAAGAGCGTGCCCCACGTGAAGAACGCGCACCGCGCCCACCACGCGAAGAGCGTCAGCCACGCGTAGCCGAGGAAGCGGCCGAGCAGGCTGCGGAACTGGCCGAAGAGCAACTGCCAAACGAAGAACTGCTGCAAGACGAGCAGGAAGGCGCCGATGGCGAGCGCCCGCGCCGCCGCTCCCGTGGCCAGCGTCGTCGCAGCAACCGTCGTGAGCGCCAGCGCAACGCCAATGGCGAGCTGATCGACGGCAGCGAAGAAGAAGGCAGCGAAGAGCAACCACAACAGCACCAGGCCACCGAGCTGGGCGCCGAACTGGCTGCCGGCCTGGCCGTAACTGCCGCTGTCGCCAGCAGCAACATCAGCGCCGACGCCGAAGCCCAGGCCAACCAGCAGGCCGAGCGTGCCACCGCTGAAGTCGCTGCAACAGCAGAAACCGACAACAGTGAAGCCGCCCAGCCGGTTGAACAGGCTGAAAAGGTCGAGCAGGTCGAGGCTGTTGCCAAGGCTGAAGAAGTGGCCGTGGCCCCAGTGGTCGAGCTGCCTGTCAGCGAACCGGTGGTCGTGGCCGAAGCCACTGCTGCGCCAGTGGTTGAGGTCGCTCCGCAGCCGGTCATCGAAGCAGCACCTGCCGCTGAGCCGGTAGTGGTTGCCGAAGCGCCAGCGCAGGCGCCGGTGGTCGAAGCCGGTGAAATCGAGCAGGCTCCGGCCGTGATCGAAGCCGCTCCGGTTGTCGAGCAGCCTGCACCGGTTGTTGAAGCCCAGCCAGAAGTGGTGGCCGAGCCTGCACCTGTGGCAGTCGAGCCGGCGCCGGTCGAAGCCCCGGTAGCGGTAGAACCTGCCACTGTCATGCTGGCCAACGGCCGTGCGCCGAACGACCCGCGTGAAGTACGCCGCCGCAAGCGTGAGGCCGAGGCTGCTGCCAAAGCTGCGCAGGAAGCTGCTGCCACCGAGGAACCAGCCCTGGAAGCCGCCGATGAGCATAAGCCTCATCACGGTTGATAGCCAAGGCTGAATGAAAAAGCCCCGCCAGTGCGAACTGGCGGGGCTTTTTCTTGGGTAGGTGCCTTGGGTCAGCGCTGGCTGCCGCCCTTGTAGGAGCGGCCTTGTGTCGCGAAAGGGCCGCGCAGCGGCCCCGGCAACTCATGATTTGATGCTGAAGCCCGGGGGCCGCTTTGCGGCCCTTTCGCGACACAAGGCCGCTCCTACAAAGAGCAGCATCATCACCGCATCAGTAAAGATTAGGCTCCATCTCCAGCTCAACCCCGAACCGCTCCAGGATATCGGCCTGAATGCGCTGGGCCAGCGCATGCATCTGCGCCCCGCTCGCCTGGCCATGGTTGACCAGTACCAGCGACTGCAAGCGATGCACACCCGCATCCCCCTCGCGGTAGCCCTTCCAGCCTGCTTGCTCGATCAACCAGCCCGCCGCCAGCTTCACCTGGCCATCAGCCTGGGGATAAGCCACCACGCCCGGGTACTGCGCACGAATACGCTCGACCTGCCCAGCCGACACCACCGGGTTCTTGAAGAAGCTCCCGGCATTGCCGAGCTGCGCCGGGTCTGGCAGCTTTTCGCGGCGAATACTGCAAATGGCATCACTGATTGCCTGCGCAGTCGGTTCGGTCACGCCCTGCTCTGCCAGGCGCTGGCGCACCGGGCCGTAATCGAGATGGGCCTGCAAGGTGCGGCTCAAGGCAAAACGCACGCGCAGGATCAACCAACGCCCCGGGTTGCGCTTGAACAGGCTGTCCCGGTAGCCGAAGGCACACTCTGCCAAGCCGAAATCATGGAGCTCGCCGGTTTCGCGATCCAGGGCCGTCAGGCCGGCAAACACGTCCTTGATCTCTACCCCATAAGCACCCACGTTCTGCATCGGCGCAGCGCCTACGGTACCGGGGATCAGGCTGAGGTTTTCCAGGCCGCAACAGCCCTGCGCCAGTGTCCACTGCACAAACGGGTGCCATGGCTCACCTGCCTCGGCCTCAATCACCACGCGCTCGCCATCGTCGCTGAGCACGCGGCGACCCTGGCTGGCCATGTGCAGCACCAATGCATCGATGTCACGGGTCAGCAGCAAGTTGCTGCCGCCACCGATCACCAGCACTGGCAAGCCCTGCTGATGGGCATGGCTCAGCGCCTGGCGCACCTGCTGGTCATCCTGCGCCTGGCTGAAATAGCGCGCCTTCACGTCGATGCCGAAGGTGTTGTACGGCTTGAGCGATACCTGCTCCTGCCACTGTACCGTCATAGCCGCCCCTTGATTTCCAGCACCAGAGCCTGGCACGCCGCCTCGACCAGGTCGAGCACCTGCTCGAAGCCGTCGGCGCCGCCGTAGTATGGGTCCGGCACTTCATCCAGTGCGCAACCGTAGCGGCGCAGGAACAAGTCGAGTTCGCCTACCGCCATGTGCGGGCGGAGGGCGCGCAGGTCACGCAGGTTGCTCTCGTCCATGGCCAGGATCAGGTCGTACTCGGTAAAGTGCGCCGCCTTGACCTGCTGGGCACGCTGCTGCGACAGGTCGTAACCACGCGCCAGCGCAGCCTTGCAGGTGCGGCTGTCGGGCGCCTTGCCGACATGCCAGTCACCGGTGCCGGCAGACGCCACCTGCACCCGGTCAGCCAGCCCCGCAGCCTGCAATTGATGGCGCAACACGCCTTCGGCGGTGGGCGAGCGGCAGATGTTGCCCAGGCACACGAACAGGACGCGCATCAAGCCTCCAGCAAGCGCCTTACGCGCTCCAGGTCTTCGGGGGTATCCACGCCCACGGCAGGCGCCTCGATGGCGTCCTCGACGTGAATGCGCACGCCGTGCCACAGGGCTCGCAACTGCTCCAGCGCTTCGGTTTGCTCAAGCCAGCATGGGCCCCAACCGACAAAGTCCTGCAAAAAGCCAACACGGTAGGCGTACATGCCAATGTGGCGGCGATACGGCACGCCTTCAGGCAGCGCGTTGCGGTCCTTGGCAAAGGCATCGCGGGCCCAGGGCAGCGGCGCACGGCTGAAGGTCAGGGCCAAGCCGTTCTTGTCACTGACTACCTTGACCGCATTAGGGTTGAACACGGTTTCCGGCTCATGGATGGGCTCGGCGAGGGTGGCGATGCCCGCCTCTGGATGCGCAGCCAGGTTGGCCGCCACCTGGTCGATGATGACCGGCGGAATCAGCGGCTCGTCGCCCTGCACGTTGACCACGATGGCATCAGCCGGCAGGCCCAGGTGCGCGGCCACTTCGGCCAGGCGGTCGGTGCCCGATTCATGGTCGGCACGGGTCATCAGCACTTCGGCGCCGAAGGCCTGGCAGGCTTCAAGAATGGTGACGTCGTCGGTGGCGATGACCACGCGGCTGGCAGCGCTTTTACGCGCCTGCTCCCACACATGCTGCACCATCGGCTTACCGGCAATCGCCAGCAGCGGCTTGCCCGGCAAACGCGTGGAACGCAGCCGGGCAGGAATCACTACCGTGAAGTCCAGGCTCATTTGTCCAGGCGCTCGTCGTCGGTCAGGGTACGCGCCTCGCTTTCCAGCATGACCGGGATGCCGTCGCGGATCGGGTAGGCCAGGCCGGCGCCCTTGCTGATCAGCTCGGTCTTGTCGGCGCTGAGCTTGAGCGGGCCTTTGGTGATCGGGCAGGCCAGGATATCGAGCAGTTTGGTGTCCATTGGAGGCTTCCTTTAGGCCGGGTGGCCGGAAAATGAAAACGGGCTCAGGGCTTGTGCAGCAGGCGCTGCAGCTGGCTGTCGAACCAGGCGCTGAACGCCGGCGTGGGCTGCGCCTCGACGGCCAGATACCACCAGTCGTCAGCAGCGAAGGCCCGGCATTTCACCGCGTCCTTCTCTGTCATCACCAACGGCAGCGGCGGGTTGAAGGCCAGGCTCTGGGCGCTGAACTGTGCATGGTCGGCAAAGGGGTGCGGCACCGGCTGCCAGTTTAGCCCCAGCAGGGTATTGAAGAAACGTTGCGGGTTGCCGATACCGGCCACCGCGTGCAGGCGCTGGCCTGCCGGGAAGTGGTCAAGCGCGCGGCGTTCGCCACTGCGCAGGTTGACCAGTGCGGACGGCTGCAGGCAGAAACCAAACCCATCGACGCGGTCTGCGCTGGCGCCATTGAACAGCACCGCATCGGCGCCCTGCAGGCGTTCGACGGGCTCTCGCAGGGGCCCTGCCGGCAGACAACGGCCATTGCCCAGGCCGCGGGCGGCATCGATCAGTACCAGTTCCAGGTCACGGGCCAGCCGGTAGTGCTGCATGCCGTCGTCGCACAGAACCAGGTCTAGCGGTTCGCTGGCCAGCAGCGCCTGCACCGCGCGCGCGCGGTCGGGGTCGATCATCAGCGGCACGCCTGTGCGCTGCACGATCAGCAGCGGCTCATCACCGGCCTGATCGGCAGCCTGGTCCGCCCGCACGCGCCAAGGCAACTGCGGCGGCTTGGCGCCATAGCCGCGGCTGACCACACCTACCTTCAGCCCCTGCTGGCGGCAGTGCTCGATCAGCCAGAGAATCATTGGCGTCTTGCCGGTGCCCCCGACCGTGATATTACCCACCACGATGACCGGCACGGGCGCCCGGTAGCTGGCACTTTCGCCACTGAGAAAGCGCGCCCGCTTGCGCATGACCACGCGGCGGTACAGCGCCTCCAGCGGGCGCAGCAACGCCAGGGCCGGGTGCCCGGCATACCAGGCAGCAAGCAAACGGTCGGTGAAAGCCATCAAGGCGTGCCCTGGGCCGCCTCGACAGTGGTCATGCGCAACTGGCTGAAACCGAGCTTGCCGGCAGCATCCATTGCAGTGACCACAGCCTGGTGCGGGGTCTTGCCGTCGGCGCTGATGGCCAGCGGCAGCTTGTTGTCGCCGCCCGACTCACGCTCGATGGCTTCGCTCAAGGTGGCCAGGTCGCTCTTGGGCAGCAGGTGATTGTTCACCGAATACACACCCTCGGCGCTGATAGTGATTTCCACCAGCTTGCCCTGATCGGCCGGCGCCTGTTCGGCACTGGCGGCCTCGGGCAGCTCGACACGCAACTGAGTCTCGCGGGTAAAGGTGGTGGTGACCACGAAGAACAGCAACAGGACGAACACCACGTCGATCAGCGACGCCAGGTTGATGTCGACGTTCTCCCGCTGGCGATTGCGCCGGAACTTCACGCCTTGCCTCCGGCCACTTCCACTTCGCGGTCGCCCTGGATCACTTCCACCAGCTTGATCGCCTCCTGCTCCATGCCCACCACCAGCTCATCGATGCGGCGCAGCAGGAAGCGGTGGAAGAACACCGCCGGGATACCGACCATCAGGCCGGCAGCGGTGGTAACCAGGGCCTTGGAGATACCACCGGCCAGCACGGACGCATTGGCGGTCATCTGCGAACCCATGAAGGCGCTGAAGATGTCGATCATGCCCAGCACGGTGCCCAGCAGGCCCAGCAGCGGGGCCATGGCGGCGATGGTGCCGAGGGTGCTGATGTAGCGCTCCAGTTCGTGGATGACGCGCGAGGCGGCTTCCTCGATGCACTCTTTCATGATTTCGCGACCGTGACGCGAGTTGGCCAGGCCTGCGGCAAGGATTTCGCCCAGCGGCGAATCGGCGCGCAGGGCCTTGAGCTTGTCACTGGTCAGCTGTTTGTCCTTGATCCACATCCACACCTGGCCCAGCAGGTGCGGCGGGGTGACGCGACTGGCGCGCAGGGTCCACAGGCGCTCGACGACGATAGCCATGGCAGCGATGGAACTCAGAATGATCGGCAGCATCATCCAACCACCGGACTTGACCAATTCCCACACAGTAAACGCCCCTTCGGAAAAAGGCCGCCACTCTACCATAGGCGCGCCAAGGGCTCATCTGCCGGAGGTCAGGGAATTGGCCTGCAACCTGCGCCGGCCCTTTCGCGGGCTCGCCCGCTCCCACAGGTACTGCACCGGCCTCAGGTTCAGTGCAATGCCTGTGGGAGCGGGCGAGCCCGCGAAAGGGCCAGATCAGCCACCCACAACATCACGCCAGAATCGCCGCTGCCCGCGCATACCCTCAACCTCCCCCTGCCCCCCCAATACCAGCCGCAATGCACCCTCCACAGCGGTGTCATGCATCTTCACCCCGTGCCGACGATAGCGCTCGACCACCTGCGCATGCGGGTGCCCAAAGCTATTATTACGCCCACGCGATATCAGCACCCCACGCGGCGCCGTGGCACGAATGAACGCCTCGCTGGACGAACTGCGGCTGCCATGGTGCGGTGACTGCAACCAGTCAATCCGGGGAGCCTCGCCAGCCGCCAGCCAGGCCCGCTCGGCCCCGGCTTCAATATCACCCGCCAGCAACAATCGCTCACCCCGCGCCTCGACCAGCAGGACACAGGAACGGTCATTGCTACTGCGCCCATCAACCCAGCGCCACAGCGAAAAACGCACGCCATCCCATTCCCATTGCTCGCCACTGGCACAAGGCTGCAACTGAACGTCACTCAGCGCTTCCCCTCCAATCATCCGTCTGACCGGCAAACCACGCTGAATGGCTGCAGCACCCCCGGCATGATCAGCATGGGCATGACTGACCAGCAGCAAATCCAGGCTACCCACACCCAGCTTGCGCAAGGTCGGCAGCACCACCCGCTCCCCCAGGTCGCTTTCACCCCTGGCCGGCCCGGCGTCGTACAGCAGGTTGTGATGCCGAGTGCGCAACAGCACCGCCAAGCCTTGGCCGACATCCAGCTGCCAGACCTCGACCTGCCCGAACGGCACTGCTTCCCGGGGGACCCACAGGGCTAGCAGCATCATCCCACCCAACCCTCGCAGCGGAACGCCACGGGGTAGCAGCACCAGCAATGCGCCCAGGCAGACCAGCAGCCACGCCCATAATGGCAAGGCCGCCGGCACCCACGCCGGCCGTTGCTGAGCCACCAGCGCCAAACCCCGGAACAGCGAATCCAGCAGACCACCTGCCAGCCACAACAAAAGCTCCCCAGCCCCGCCCAGCGGCAGCAGCAAGGTACCCAGCAACGCCAACGGCAACACCGCCAGGCTGATCCACGGTACCGCTACGAGGTTGGCCAGCGGCGCAGTCAGGCTCACCGGCAAACCCACGGCCAGCAACACCGGCAGCAAACCGATGGCAATCACCCATTGCGCGCGTGTCCAGGCTTGCCAGGGCCGCCAGCCACCCAGGCGGGCAGTGAAGCAATAGGCAAGCGTGGCGACGGCGCCAAACGACAGCCAGAAACCGGGTAGCAGTGCTGCCAGCGGTTCGATCAGCAACACGGCAACCAGCGCCAGCAGCAACGGTAGAAAAACACCAAGGTGACGAAAGCGCAGGCGCCACAGCAGCACCACTGCCAGCATGAGGCAGGCGCGCTGCACCGGTACACCCGCACCGGCAAGCCAGCCATAGGCCAGCGCCGCCGCCATGGCCAGGCCACACGCCCAAGGCAGCCACGGCAACCGGGCGGGCCACAACCCCCAGCGTGCCAGCCCGGCTATCAGGCCATACAGCAAACCGGCCACCAGGCCGATGTGCTGGCCTGAAATCACCAGCAGGTGCACCGTGCCGGTGGCCTGCAACGTCTGCCAGTCCTCTCGAGCCAGACCTGCGCCGTCGCCGAGCACCAACGCAACCAGAGCGGCCTCCCGGCCATGGGCCTCTACAGCCAGCAAGCGCTGACGCAGGCTGTCACGCCAGCCAGCAACAACCGGTGCCAGCATTTGCCCAGCCTTGACCGAACCTGTGCCGCCCACCCGCCGCGCCAGCAACTGCGCCTCCCGGTCCGGCCCATGCGGGTTCAGCAGCCCGGCCGGGCGCTGCAAGGTTACCGCCAGCCGCCACTGTTCACCCGCCCGCACTGGCGGCCCGTCGAACCAGCTCAGTTGCAGGCGTTGTGGCAGCTCGGCGCGCCGCGAGTGCGCTGCCTCCAACTCGAAGCGCACACCTTGTGCAGTCCGGGCCGGCAAGCCGACCACCCGCCCCTCCAGCCACAGCGTGCGGCCATCAAGTGCGGGCGCAAGGCGATCATCCAGCGCCCCTTGTGCAGACCAGCACGCCCAGCACAAGCCCAGCAGAAAAATGCCCAGCGGCCACAACCGGGTAAACAGGCTACCGACGGCGCCGCCAGCCAGCAGCACCAGCCACCCGACCGATGGCAATGCGGGGAGAAAACCCAGGCACAACAGCCCGAGTGCGAGCGCAAACATCCCTGTGCGCATGAGGTAGAGCTCCAGAAGCGAAATCACCTCTGAGGCATAGCCCAATTATCGGCAAAGCTTGCTCAACAATTGTCACAAACTCTAAACGAGGCTGAACCCGAATCAGGGCATACTGCCCGGATCAACGCTCCGGGAGCCTACATGCCGCGCCGACTTTTCAAACGCTACATGCCGGACCCGACCAGCATTCGGGAACACAAGTCCTTACGCTTTTTCGGCAAGTTGCTGCACGACCCGAACCTATGGCACCTGAACCGCCACTCGGTGGCGCGGGCCATGGGCGTGGGCCTGTTCGCGGCGCTGATTCCGATGCCGGCACAAATGCTACTGGCTGCCGCGCTGGCCATTCCGGTGCGCGGCAACCTGCCAATTGCTGTCAGCCTGGTGTGGCTGACCAACCCGCTGACCATGCCGCCGGTGTTCTTCGTCACCTACATGACCGGCGCCTGGCTGATGCAGGTGCCGCCACGCACCCTGCCCGACGAACTGACCTTCCAGTGGATCACCGACCAGCTGTCGACGCTGTGGCAGCCCTTCCTGCTCGGCTCGGTGGTGTGCGGCGTGGTGCTGGGAATCGCGGGCTACTTTGCCACCATGCTCTACTGGCGCTGGTGGGTGGGCCGGCAATGGCGCCGCCGCCAATGCCGTTGCAAGGCCTCAGGCCCGCATGCCGCGGCCGCTGACCAACAGGCGGACACACACACCATAGAGCACCGCGGTGGCGACCAGCATGAAGGTAATCGCCGTGCCAATGCTGATGTCCGACACCCCTAGAATGCCGTAGCGGAACGAGTTGACCATGTGCAGCACCGGGTTGGCCAGCGACACGGTCTGCCAGAACGGCGGCAACAGGTTGATCGAGTAGAACACCCCGCCCAGGTAGGTCAGCGGTGTCAGCACGAAGGTGGGAATGATCGAAATATCGTCGAAGTTGCGTGCAAACACCGCGTTGACGAAGCCCAGCAGCGAGAAAATGGTGGCAGTCAGCAGCACCACGACCACCGTCACACCCAAGTGATGCACCTGAAGGTCGGTAAAGAACATCGACAGGATGGTCACGATCACCCCCACCGCCAAACCGCGCAACACACCGCCCAGCACATAGCCGACCAGAATGGTATGCGGCGATACCGGCGACACCATCAGTTCTTCGATCGAACGCTGGAATTTGCTGCCGAAGAAGCTCGACACCACGTTGCCGTAGGAGTTGGTGATTACCGACATCATGATCAGCCCCGGCACGATGTACTGCATGTAGGTGAAACCACCCATGTCGCCGATCTGCCGGCCGATCAGGTTACCGAAGATGACGAAGTACAGAACCATGGTGATGGCTGGCGGCAGAAGGGTCTGCGGCCAGATGCGCAGAAAGCGCCGTACTTCGCGGTAGACGATGGTGTTAAGGGCGACCCAGTTGGTGCGCAGTTCCACACTCATACGGCCACCTTCGACAGGTTTTTTTCCACCAGGGACACGAACAGCTCCTCGAGTCGGTTGGTCTTGTTGCGCAGGCTCTGCACCTCGATGTTCTGCAGCGCCAGCTGGCCGAACAGCGCGGTAATGCCGATATCCTTCTCCACTTGCACCTCAAGGGTGTGCGGGGTCAACAGCCGGCACGGGTAGCCTTGCAGTACCGGCGCACTGGTCAGGTCCTGCTTGATGTCGAGTACGAAGGTTTCTACATGCAGCTTGCCCAGCAGCTGGCGCATGCTGGTGTTCTCGACGATGGTGCCGTGGTCGATGATGCCGATGTTACGGCACAGCTGTTCAGCCTCTTCCAGGTAGTGGGTGGTGAGGATGATGGTGATGCCTTTCTGGTTCAGTTCGGTGAGGAAGCTCCACATCGAACGGCGCAGCTCGATGTCCACCCCGGCAGTGGGTTCGTCGAGTATCAGCAGGCGTGGCTCGTGGATCAGCGCACGGGCGATCATCAAGCGGCGCTTCATGCCGCCCGACAGCGAACGCGACTGCACATCACGCTTGTCCCACAGGCCCAGCTGGGTCAGGTACTGCTCGGCGCGCTCCTTGGCCAGCTTGGGCGGAATGCCGTAGTAGCCGGCCTGGGTCACGACGATGTCGAAGGTTTTCTCGAACTGGTTGAAGTTGAATTCCTGCGGCACCACGCCCAGGCAGCGCTTGAGCGCCGAAGGCTCGCGGTCCAGGTCGTGGCCAAACACATTGACCGTGCCGCTGGTCTTGTTTACCAGGGTAGAGAGGATGCCGATGGTGGTGGACTTGCCGGCGCCGTTAGGGCCGAGCAAGGCGAAGAAGTCGCCTTCGGCAACGTCCAGATCGATCCCTTGGAGGGCCTGGAAGCCATTGCCGTAGGTTTTGGTCAGCTGTCGAATGGACAGGGCAGAACTCATAGCGGGTCACGTACCGAGTGAAAAGGTCAGGACACGCCAGGGCAGATCACTGGCGCAGTGAGTGCGGCCATGGTGCAAGGCCAGGCCGCACAAGTACAGTCACATCTATTGATAATGACTATCGAAGAAGGCTCAGGTGAGGGCAGTCATCACCGCCGCCTGATAGGCCGTGCGCGCTTTCAACCGCTCGTACCAGGCTTCCAGGTGGTGCATGGCCGGGCGCTCGATGGGCATTTCGAACCAGGCATAGACAAAGCTACCCAGTGGGATGTCGCCCATGCCTATCTGGTCACCAGAAAGGTACGGCTGTGTGGCCAGGGTTTCGTCGGCGATTGCCAGCAACTGTGCGCATTGCTTGTGCGCGGCATTGATCGCCACCCAGTCGCGCTGGTCTTCCGGGGTGCGCAGCAGGCCCCAGAACAGCGGGCGGAACGGTGCGGCGAACGATGAGGTGGTCCAGTCCATCCACTTGTCGGCCAGGGCGCGCTGGCGCGGGTCTTCGAGGTACCAGCCCTGCTCTGCGCCGTATTCGGCGCACAGGTAGCGCACGATGGTGTTGGACTCCCACAGGGTCAGGTCGCCGTCCTCCAGCATGGGTACCAGGCCGTTGGGGTTGCGGGCACGGTAGTGCGGCTCGTTGACCACGCCGAAGCCGCCACCGGCGTCGATGGACTCGAAGTCCAGGCCCAGTTCGTGGGCGATCCACAGTGCCTTGCGCACATTGCTCGAATTCTTGCGGCCCCAGATCTTCAGCATGGCGATGTCCTTATGGATGCAAAGGGTGAACAGTCTACTCCAGAGTTTTGTCGCCTGTACCGGCCTCTTCGCGGGTGAACCCGCTCCCACAGGATCACCACAGCCCTCAGGTTCGTTGATCCCTGTGGGAGCGGGTTCACCCGCGAAGAGGCCGGCACAGGAAAACAATGCACTGAAACTCCCACCGCCACACCCTGTCACTGTTCTGACCCTGCCGTTCACAGCGTTGCGTCTAAGCTATCCGGGACGGCTCAAGCCCTTGGTTCCAAGGAGGACCGATTATGTTGCTGTTGTGGTTGGTAGTGTTGGTGATCGGCGCGGCTTACCTCACGCACCGACGCCTGGCGCCCTTGCAGATTCTCGGGGTCATGGCGGCCTACGTACTGCTGATGGGCATTTTCAGCAACGCCCCCGGCTGGCTGCTGGCCCTGATCTGGATCGTATTGGCGCTGAAAATAGCCTTGGTGGCGCTACCGGAATGGCGCCGCAAGGTCTTCACCGGGCCGGTATTCAACTGGTTCCAGCGTACCCTGCCGCCGATGTCACAGACCGAGCGCGAAGCCATCGAAGCCGGCACCGTCTGGTGGGATGGTGAGCTGTTCAGCGGCCGCCCCGACTGGCGCATCCTGCTCGATTACCCGGCGCCGAAACTCACCGAAGAGGAACAGGCCTTCATCGATGGCCCCACTGAAGAACTCTGCGCCATGGTCAGCGACTGGCAGATCGGCCAGGACCTCGACCTGCCGCCCGAAGCCTGGGCGTACATCAAGCAGAACGGCTTCTTCGCCCTGATCATCCCCAAGGAATACGGCGGCAAGGGTTTCTCCGCCTACGCCCACTCCCAGGTGGCGATGAAACTGGCCACCCGCAGCGGTGACCTGGCCTCCACGGTCATGGTGCCGAACTCCCTCGGGCCGGCAGAACTACTGCTGCATTACGGTACCGACGAACAACGCAATCACTACCTGCCGCGCCTGGCCCGTGGCGAGGAAATCCCCTGCTTCGCCCTCACCGGCCCGCTGGCCGGATCTGACGCGGGTGCCATGCCAGACACCGGCATAATCTGCAAAGGCCAATGGAACGGTGAAGAAGTCATCGGCCTGCGCCTGAACTGGGAAAAGCGCTACATCACCCTCGGCCCGGTCGCCACTCTGCTGGGCCTCGCGTTCAAGGCTTACGACCCTGACCACCTGCTGGGTGAAGAGGAAGAACTGGGCATCAGCCTGGCGCTGATCCCCACAGACACGCCCGGTGTGGAAATCGGCAAGCGCCACCTGCCGCTGGGCGCTGCCTTCATGAACGGCCCCAACAGTGGCAAGGACGTATTCGTCCCGCTGGACTTCCTGATAGGCGGCCACGCCATGCTCGGCAAAGGCTGGATGATGCTGATGAACTGCCTGTCGGTGGGCCGCTCGATCTCCCTGCCCGCCGTAGGTACCGGGGCCGCCAAATACACCAGCCTGGTCACCGGCCAGTACGCCAACATCCGCGAGCAATTCAACGTGCCGCTGGCAGCCTTCGAAGGCATCCAGGAATCGCTGGCACGCATCGGCGGCAATGCCTGGCTGATGGACAGCGCCCGCCTGCTGACCGCCAAGGCCGTGGACCTGGGCGAGAAACCCTCGGTGTTGTCGGCGATTCTCAAGTACCACCTCACCGAGCGCGGCCGCGAATGCATCCAGCACGCCATGGACGTGCACGGTGGCAAGGGCATCATCATGGGCCCGAACAACTACCTGGGCCGGAACTGGCAAGGTGCACCGATTTTCATCACGGTCGAGGGCGCGAACATTCTCTCGCGCAACCTAATGATCTTCGGCCAGGGCGCCATTCGCTGCCACCCGTTCGTGCTCAAGGAAATGGCCCTGGCTGGCCGTGAAGACCGCGACCAGGCGCTGACGGAATTCGACGACCTGCTGATGAAGCACATCATGTTCGCTGCCGGCAACGCGGCGAGCACACTGGTGTTCAACCTTGGGCTGGGCCGACTGGAGAATGTGCCGGGTGATGCCTTGAGCCAGGGCTACTTCCGCGCCCTCAACCGCCAGGCATCAGCCTTTGCTCTGCTGGCCGACCTGTCGATGATGCTACTGGGCGGCGCGCTCAAACGTCGCGAACGCCTGAGCGCGCGGCTTGGCGACGTGCTGAGCTACCTGTACCTGTCCAGCGCCGCGCTCAAGCGCTACCACGACCTCGGTTCACCGAAGCACATGCAGCAACTGCTGCGCTGGGCCATGGAAGAAAGCCTGGGCCAGGCGGAAAAAGCCCTCGACCGGCTGCTGGACAATTTCCCCAACCGCTTCATCGGCTGCGCCCTGCGCGTGCTGGTATTCCCCTTCGGCCGTCGTCATACCGGGCCCAACGATGAACTGGACGCCGAGGTAGCAGCGCTGATTGGGCGTAGCAAAGGCGATCCGGCGCTGGAGGAACTGCTTGCCGGTTGCTTCCGGCCACAAACCGATGGAGATCCAGTGGCGGCACTGCAACGGGCCTGCGACTTGCTGGAGGAAGCAGCACCCTTGCACAAGGCGCTGCATCAGGCGATCAAGGACGGCAAGGTACAGCCGGCACCTGGGCAGTCGGCAATCGATGCCGCAGTACAGACCGGTGCGCTTCAACCAGGTGAAGGCCTGAAGCTGCACGAGGCCGAAAAAGCCCGCAGAACCGTGATTGATGTGGACGCCTTCAACAAAGCGCAATTGCTGCCCGAGCACGGCAAGGTACGCTGAAACAAGGGGGCCGTTTTGCGGCCCCCTCCCTACCGGCGTATACTCCGCGCCCGTTTCAACCACCTCGAGGACCATCCCCATGGCCACCCCCCACCAGCAATACCACCTGCAACTGCTGAACCACCTGCGCACCATCCTGGTGGCCCTGGGTGACGCCGAGCAGGTACCGGAGGAAAGCCACGCCCTGTTCCTGGAGCGCTTCGACGAACTGTTGACCCTGCTGCCACAGAACCCGCTGGAAAGCCAGTACCTGGGACAGGACCTGCTGTGCCAGGTGATCCAGCGTTACCCGCAGATTGCTCATCTGGTACCCCGCGATTTGCTGTGGTTCTTCGGTGGTGACTGCCTGCATTACATGCCTGATGAAGAGCTGGACCTGTACCAGCAACTCGAGGAGCGTCGCTACGAAGCCGAGCGCAACGACGAGCCGTTCGACTGGCACCAGGAAAAGCAGCTGCTGGCCCAGACACCGCCTTCGACCCGCCACTGACCGGGCCATTGCTCAACGCGAGTAGTAGTCGACCAGCGTGTCAATATCGAGCATCGGCATCGCAATGATCGTCAGCCCCCAGCGCCATTCATCCAGGCTGGACGTGTCCACCCCCATGACGACAGAGTAAGGGCTCGGGCTGTTCGCGGCCGGCTTGAAAACGCCTGAAGTAACCGAGCCATTGCCCGCAACTACCTGCCAGGATACACGCGAGTCTGCAACCGCTTTTTCCTCTTGATCGAGGTTGAAGTAAAACAATGAAAGCTTGAGGCCCCCGACGTGCCTGGCAACCCGGATAAAGTGCGTCGGGTGTACCCAGCGAATTACAAACGTAGCATAGGCCGCTTGCCCCCCTGCAGTTACCTTGATGATATCTGTGGCGGTCGGGGTAGCCAGCGACGCGCGGTAGGCGGCAGGTATGAATGTGTCCCCGCCTTCATTGAAACGCACTGCCGGTTGCATTGATTGCGGCGGTTTGTAGTGGTGCTTGCCGTCCTGCAGCAGCAGCTCGCCACGCAGTGTGCCTTCCGCCCCCCAGGTTGCCTGCGCCCCTGCTGGCATCAGCTGGAGCTCTTCCAGCTTGCCTCCACCATCGCACAAACTAATCAGTGGAGAGCACTGCAGTGGCTGTGCATGGATAGTGGCCTTGGTTTGCGCCGTCGCAGCTTCAGTAATAACGTATCCACCGACGTAGTATTCCATCGGAGGCATATACCCTCCCGCTGTCCACTTCATTGACTTGCTGGGCGCGTACAGCCCAACGACCCAGTCTTTGTCCAATGGCGGCACTTGGGTCAGGGTGATCGGGAATGCCACGATATGAAAACCGACTGCCGAGTCTGCGTACGATGGCGTCTGAATTGGATCTGATTGGGCAGCTACCTGACCAGGCTGGTTGAAAACCTGGGCCCGTATCTGCGAATCGTCATAGTTGAAATAAACCCACACGTCCCCAAGAAAAACAGACATTGGCATTGTCAAGGTTGAGACCTTCATTCGCTTCAACGGCTCATAGTGCTGCTTGAACCGGTCGGCACTCAATCGGTCATTATCTATTACGTAAGTAGCAGGTTTCGCCCAGTGCAGCCGAACCTCACGGCCTTCCCCTGTGTGGTATTCGATATGACTGCTATTGAGATCAAAGATCACCTCAAGCACCTTGCCGACGCTGGCGTCCGACTGCTCGATTCTCACAGCCTGGCGCGCATTCATACCATTGGGTTTACTCAACGCCAGCCGCAGGTCGGTCAGCAGGTTCTTGTACAAATTCAATTTTTGCCCTGACGTATCGAACTGCAACTTTGGGTAGCCCAGGTTCACCAGGCTCAGCTCCCAAGTCGTTCTGTTCATCTCGCGCTCGGCAACCACCAACTCACCCTCGCCTACATCGTGACCACTGCGCGCATAGCGCTCGGCCCATAAATTGTTCAGCTGCGATACATCGTTATAGCCAATGACGAGCAACACCGAAGCCTCTGCGGCTGCCGATGCGTCCAAAACTTCTTTTCCAACACGCTCATTGCTTTCTTTCTTTTTCTCCCTACTCATGACGTCACTCTCCCATCAACAAAGCCCTGATTTGCCCATAAACAGGCAACATTGAAAACTGGCATTTTTGCCAGTTGCCGGGCGTGAAGAAGCGACCCACTCTTGAAGCAGAATCACGCATTAGGATTTTACCAAGCACTTATCGGTATTTTCCTACATGCGATTATTACCTGACGACCTAATCTTTTCTTCACCTGCCGTCCAGTTGTCCGGCAGAAATCCATAGGCCGAAACACCCTGCCTACAACTGTTCCACAGTGGAGTTCAACATGAAGAAGAAGCTTATCCCGCTTGCCATCCTGCTTGGCCTTGCCAGCAATGCAGCATTCGCCAATACCGGTTCGATCAACTTCTACGGCCAGGTGCACGCTGGCACTTGCCCGATCGAAATCATCGACCCGTCGACCGGCCTGCCGGTAGCCCGTATCAACATGGGCAACGTCAGCGTTTCGCAGTTCGCGGCCATAGGCGATGAAGCTGCGTCGCGCGCCTTCGGCATGCGTGTCACCCCGGGTGCTGGTTGCGTCGTCACCCCTGGCAGCAGTGCCAAGGTGACCTTCACTGCCGCCTATGGCGGCGCAGGTACAGGTGGTGCGCTGTATGCACTGGAGCCAGGTGGGGCAAACGACCTGGCCTTGATCATCAAGGACAATGCCGGCACACCGATAGACAACGCCACGCCTTCCAAAGACTACCCACTGGATGACACAAACCCCACCACCATGATTTTCTCTGCGGCCTATAAGTCCACTGGGGCCGCCGTCACCGCCGGTACAGCCAATACCGATGTGCAGTTTCTTGTCGACATCCCATGAGAAAGCACCTCAGGCGAGCTGACGCCGCCTGAGGTTTCCTCATTCCATTCAAAAGGTATCGCCAGATGAAGATTCACCTGCGCCGCCTTGCCTTGGGTATTTGCCTCGCGGGCATGATGCAAACTGCTCAGGCAGCGCTGACCGTCAATACCACGCGAATCGTGTTCGACAGCGACAAACGCAGCACCTCCGTAGTGATCGCCAACCCCAGCCCCCGCCCCTACGCGGTGCAAAGCTGGGTCAACACCGCAAAGGACGACACCGATACAGCCGTCCCCCTGGCAACCTCGCCCGGGTTGTTCCGCCTGGACCCCGGCAAGGAGCAAATGGTGCAGATCAGCCGCTTGCCCAATAAGTTGCCCGAGGATCGGGAAACGCTGTTCTACCTGAATGTTCAGGAGATCCCCGAAGCAACGCCGGAGGATGTCAACGTACTCAATGTTGCACTGCGTACGCGCCTGAAGCTTTTCTATCGCCCCAAAGAATTGAAAGACCGGCCCGCAGACCGCATTGGCGAGCTGAAGTGGTCCGTGCGCCAAGGCCCTGGGCGTGTCGAACTCGTGGTACACAACCCAACGCCCTACCATTACACGTTCGGCCGCCTTGAGGTCAGCACTGCTGGTAGAACGGAAGCGATCCAGGCAATGGCCATGGCGCCGCCATTTGGTCTGCAGGTATATGAACTGGCCCAGATCAAAACGCTCAATGGCTTGCAGTTGACCTTTACCACCATCAATGACTACGGGGTCGCTACCCCGCCGATGCAAAAAGCACTGTCGAGCCTGCCCTGAGCCCGCCCCTGGGTCACATCCGATCAAGCCCCTACGGGCTCGTTTTCTATTGCTACTTACCTTGAACAGGACACTTTTTATGAAGCCCTTAGTCGTTGCCATTGGACTTGCCATGGTCAGCCAACAAGCGCTTGCAAACACGGGTTCGATCAACTTCTTTGGTCAGGTCCACAGCGGGACCTGTGCAATTGAAGTCATCGACCCTTCGACCGGCCTGCCCGCCAGCAGAATCTACATGGGCAACGTGAGCGCCGCCCAGTTCAAGCAGCCAGATGATGAGGCTGCAAACCGCGCCTTTGGTTTGCGCCTTACCCCCGGTAGAGGCTGCATACTAGTCCCCGGTGCCAATGCCAGCGTAACCTTTACCGGAAATTACGGCGGCGCCGGCGCCAGCGGCACACTGTACGCTTTGGAGCCAGGTGGCGCCACGGGGTTGGCTTTGATCATCAAGGACAATGTGGGTACACCCGTAGACAACGGGATCGCCTCCAAGCAGTACCCCCTGCATGACAGCAAACCTACCGACATGTTGTTTTCTGCTGCTTACAAAGCAATCGCTACACAGGTAACCGCTGGTTCCGCTAACAGTGATGTGCAGTTCAGGGTGGACATACCGTAAGCAGGGCAAAAAAATCGGGCCTCACGGCCCGATCTTCATTGCATCTGCGTCATGCCTCCTGGCCCGACAGCCTGTCCAATGGGTCGTAGCTGTAGCCGCTACCATCGTAGCTGCTCAGCCGCCCCAGGGCGTCATACGTCAACACCTTGCCCTTGTCATCCACATTCATGTTGCCGTCCTCGTCATATTCCAGCGTGAAGTCGGCATAGTCAGCATGAGTGTTTTTCACACCTGTCAGTTGGGCGGGGTCGTCATTTTCAAACAGGTAGCTAGCCTCGTTTGAGTCTTTACTACCGTCCTCTTCTTCGAAGTCGGTGAGTAACCAGGTGATATTATCGAGCGCATCGAACTCGAAGAACTGCTGACGAATGGTCTTTCCAGCCGGGTCTTTCGGGCTGTGGGAAAGCAATCCCTCACAGACATACTCCTCGAGGCGACCACGCCGGTCATATTTGTAGGTCTCGTCACGCAAGACACTACCATTCTCGGACAGGCGTTTGGACGTGATCTGGTCAAGCTGGCTGTATTCCTGCCCCAGCTCCTGTACCCCCTGTACCAGCAGCCCTGCTGTGTCCACCAGCGCCTGCACACTATCATTGGCAAACTGGAAACCTTCGATCGGTGCCTCGACCACGGTATTCAGGAACACGAACCTGCGCAGGCATTCCCGCCCCTGGTGGTCATATTCAAGCTCCGTGGCCAACCCTTGCGTACCATCGAGCGTGAGAATGCACTGGGTATTGCCCAGCCCATCGTAGAAGAACCGGCTACTGGTAGTCCCCAGCGCAGTCTGCTCCAACAGGCCACTGGCGTAGTAATCGTACGTCTGCGTCTGACCGAGCACATCTTTGTAGAACAACTGGCGCCCCAGCAGACTGGTGCCATATTCCATGGACCAGGTCTCGTTCCCGATCGTACGGGTTTCCTGCTTGATCTCGCCAGTGCTGAAATAGGCCCGGGTGAGTTCCTCGCCCTCCTCTTTGCACCAGGTGAGCCGCGCGTTATGCGGGTCGAATTCATAGTCCGCCTGTCGACCCGGAATACGCCGCACTTGAGGTTCCTCACCCAACTGCGGAAGGTACTGGTACTCGATGACATTGCCGGCGGCCGTCTTCACTTTGCTTGGTTTGGTCTGGCCTGGCTCGTACTGCATGTGGCGAACCCGCCCCCCGGTAACGGAGGTAATCATTCGGTTCAGGCCGTCGAAAACCTGCTCACCCAGCACGATGCCCCCGACGCTGATGCTGATCGGCAGGTCTTCACTGCTGTGCACAGCATAGTCGCGATGCACCACGGACCTGTCTGCCAGGGTCTGGTCCACCAGACGGCCGAATACGTCATGGCTAGAACGGGTGATGGTGTCGCGTGCATCGATTTCGCGCACATTTCGCCCCAGCCCGTCATAGAAATACTCATGTTTGGCATACAGCTTGTTCGCCAGGTCGAATCGCCGAACCAAGGCAGGTTGCTCAAACAAATTCAGCCAGGTGGTGGTCTTGCCCAGGCTCAGCGTTCCATCGGCAGACTCACTCCACACGGTCTGGGTAGGCAAGTTGCCTTTGGGGTCCGAACCGAAAGGGTTGGACCCGATCAGGTCTTGCTCCTGGAACCGCTTGACACCATCCGGACCGATCTCGCAACGCTGCTGCCCCCAGTCGTCGTAGTCATAGCGGGTCGCCAGCGGCATTTGCTCGGCGCCCTTCCAATCGTATTCGACGGCTTCGGTCAACTGGCCAAGCTCATCGTAGGTAAACGCATTACGAGGGCGGAAGACCTGACGCAGAAGGGCATCCCCACCGTCGACATCGGCATCATGACGCTCCTCCCTGGCCACTCGTCCCAGACCATCGATGTACGAGCGGACAGCAACCCCCTTGACATCCACCCGACTTTGCGAGGCCTGGCCACCAGCCCCGCTCACAAGCCCGTACTCGTAGGTGCGGGACGCCTTGTACTTGTCGTCATTGGGCGACACCGTTTCCCGAATCACACGGCGCAGAGCGTCGTAGGCGTACTCGATTTCAACATCGTTGTCATCGCGATTCAGAACGGGCTCGCCAATGAGTATCGAATGCTTAAGCGTAATCACCTTGCAAACATTGCGCGGCAGGCCAGTAACCGGGTCGATCTCGCCATGATCGAAGCCAGTCACCTGCTGCTCGGTCACCAGCACAGGGTGCCCAGCAAGGTCTTCCGTGCTGTAAGTAAAACCGGTGTTGGTGCTTTTACCGCCCATGAGCAAGGTTTGCAGCAACGGGCGCCCATGGCGCAGCAGGTCGGTGGCATCATCGATCGGGCGGGTGGTAGTGACCTGCAACGGCGGCTGCTCCACCTCGCCAACCACTTCAAACAGGCTCTCCTTTGTCAGCACCAACCACACGGACGCGGGCAGTTTGGCCGAGGCCCCCGGGTACCCCACCCGAGGGAGCTCTTCATACTCGAAGTGTCGACGCAATACAGGTGCAGGCTCGTCGCCACCCGCCGCAGGGTATTCCGTCACGCTCTTCTGGTTGCGCACGAAACCGTCCGGATCATCCTCGCCAGGGTAATACTCGATAACGGTACGCTGCCCGGTGGGCAAGGTCTGAGCAATCAAATTGCCATGCAGGTCATACTCGGTTCTGGTGGCAGGCTCCTCGCGTACCCGAGAGGCCTCCCCCTGCACCGACCATGTGCTGCCTTGCTCCAGCGGTAGCTGGAAGTTGCTCGGCTGATTGTCGAATTCAGTCGCCGTATTGCCGTGATACGTTGTGCTGCTGGCGACTTGGTTCTTGCCCTGCACAACAACCTCATTCACCTGCAAGTGAAAACGGTTGTAAGTGCGCTCGGTGGTGCGCAACACCTGGTCCTTGCCATCAGCGCCCTTGCCCCATTGGTGAGCCATACTGGCATACAGGTAATCGGACCGGGCGCGATAGAGGTTGTCTTCGCCATCGTCACGCCAGCTGACACCGCTGCCATTACCTACAAAGTTGTGCGGGGCCTGAATACCCTCATTCAAGATGGTATAGGTGTAGGTGGTTTTCATCGACGGCTGGCCTGCGCCAGGGTTGACGGTATGAGAGGTTACCCGCGGTATCGCTGCGCGCGCGCCCCCCCCTGGCAGCAGGTGGCCGGTATCGCCATTCTCCCCATAGCGGATATCTTCCACACTACCGTAGGGTGTCGATACCTTGGCCAGGCAAGTAAGCCCATTGGCGGTGGTGTATTCAAAACGCCAGTTGCCACCTGCTTCACCCGGCAAGTCAACTTGGCGCAACTCGCCACCGGTCAGGCTGAGCTTGTACTCTGCGACCGGCTTGCCATCATTGGCATGGGGGTGCAGCTTGAGGATTACCGTGGTGCCATAGCTGATTTCCAGCAATACCAGGCCCGTGCCGTCGACAATCTGCTCCAGCCTTTGGTTGTTGTCATACTTCAACAGGATACGATGGCCCGATGCCGCGCGGATCTCTGAAGGTAATGCCACCACATTATTCCCGGTCCCGTACTCACTCAGGACTTCTTCCATGTGGGACTTGTGAACCACACGATACTGCTTCTTGCCTCCCGCACTGTCATCGAAAAAGCGAAACATTTCGAGTTTTCTTTCCTTGATGCCTGGCTCATCGCCAGACCCGGTCACCTTGAAACTTTCGCCGGTATGAAGCCGCAACATGCGAGTGGTCGGCACGTATTGGGTAAGGTCGATATACCAACCTTGGCCAAAGCCGGCGTTCTTGTCGCTGAATGGATTGAACACCAGGCGAATCGGCAATTCTGGTCCAACCTGATAGTTACCCACGAGGGAGGGCAGGTTGATACTCAGCGCGTACTGGCCAGTGCGCGGATCGACTGTGTTCTGCACAAAACCGGACGCATTGAATGCATTGGAGTGAAGTACGGTTTCAATAGCCATATTATTTATCATCCGAAGGAGATTGTGTTGCATCTCACCTCAGTGCACAGGCGCACTGAGGTGAGCCGTTGTTTAACGAATCGAGAGTTTCAGGACATCGCGATGGGTAATGCCCTTCTTCTCTTCATCCGCCGTGACGGCAAAACTAAACTTCAACGGATGTGTGTTACCCTCCACATCCAGCAGGGTGAACTCCAGGTCCTTTTCAAGTGCCCGGCGATACCCCGGATCTTCGAGGCCACTCGACAGAACAAAGCCTGAATCCCGCTCCAGGGTGATCATCAACTGCCCGGCACCCGGCTTCGCACCCTGCACTTGGCTCGGCAATGTGTATCCCCGATTCCTGGCCATGCGGTAGAGGAGACCGTCGAACAACAATTCGTCCCTGATCTGGCCATTATTCGACTCGAAAGAGAACCCGGTAAAGCTGACAAAATCATCGTCTTTGATAGGCGGCGTGGACGACCCGGGCTGCCACGACCAACGCACACCCGATTTTTTATCGGTATCCTTGATAAACAGCCGGGCAAACTTGGTCACCCGGCCCTCTCTGAGCACGTGCTCTAGCAACCAGTTATCGGTACTGGTGTCGACGTAAGCGAACTCATCACCCTCGGACGGTGACGTATCCCCCGCTACGCGCGTACGCCTGAAGCAGTACAGCTCCTGGGTAAAGGACGGGATGTCCTGCCCGCGCAATTCCAGTTTACCATTTTCGCCAATGCGTTCAGACGTAACCACTTTTCCTGTCAAGGTGTTCTGTATCGACGCAATCACCCGGATCATCCCCGGCTTACGGGAATGCAGGAAAAATCGGCGGTTTCTGGTCTGCAAAGGCGCGCTCCCCCCAGCCTGCACTGCAGGTTGACGCTGGATGTTGTTTGCATCCCTGTTGACCGCCCAGTCTTCCTCGTCACCATCTCCGGCAGCCAAGGCTTCCTCCAGCGGGGCGAGGAAAGGCAGATCGTTATTGCTGTCGGCATTCAAGAACTTCAACGTGGCCATATCGGCGTCGGAGATTTCGACCGGTTGACCATTGTGATCATTGGCAGCAGCAACGGTCACCTCGACTTCGATTTGCTGCCAACCATTGGCGTAGCACTGGGGTGCACCGAGGGCCTTAAGCTCGAAAGTGCTTATTAGTTCCCATGACAACAGACCGGCTGTTCCCTGCCGGCTTTCGCTGAACTCGACGATGGCGTAGCCGGTGCGATCAATGCCATCAAACGCAGTCACAACCGCAACCGGCAATTGCGGACTTTCCGGGGGAATGTATAGGTTACCCTGGAACTCCCCCTCCCCATTTACAGTCCAGGTCACAGCGTGACCAAGGTCTTGCTTGAAGTCTTCAGACATTACCGTGAACGGTATAGGCTGCACCGACAAGGCTTGAGCCACATGGAACGGAGCCACATTCAGGCTCGCATGCCAGCGGATCACCACCACTGCGCCTTCGGCGCTATCCCCGGTCAACCGGTTGGTGCAACGGATCCGCTGGACCTTGAAAAAATCGCGGTCGCCGCCAGGCGGATGGGGCGTGAAAATCGCCCGACCGTCACCCTTGTCGTCAAGCTCACCTATCGGCTGATCGAGCGTTTGCACCCGATTGTCGCCCCCCGACAGAAGTACCGCCTCGACCAGGCTCCACTGCAGGCTACCGCCGTCGACACTGGAGGCGCGGAGTTCGATCGGGGCTTCACCTTGCACCCATGTGGCAACCCGCGGTGCTACTTGCACCGCACGGGCACTTTCCACTACCAACGCGTGACTACGCACCGGGTCACCGGCTTCAGACGCAGTGGCGGTTACCAGCACCATCTGCTGGTCCTCGACAAAACTGCCTGCCGGGCTTGTGCTGTAGCTGGTGCCATTGAATGTGCCAACCGCCGCTGGGCGCTTCAGGTTGGTGGCTGACCACAACACCTGGCCCGCTGCGCCATCAGCAGTGAACGCGATGGACTGCCTAGGTATCACGTTCGCGAAGGCGGGCTCGACCGTTACCGCGCCCGGTCTTTTTTGCCAGATTCCGGTCAGGACAAGATCGACACCTGGGCTTGCTGCCCGCGTCACGAACTCATGGCCACCGGGCAGGCTGAAAGTACGCAGCACATCCATCGTTTGCCCCGCCTTCAGCTCCTCGATATCCGGTACGAGGATCAGCGTACCCGGCAGATCGCTCGCACCTTCGGCAATCGGATAAGGTAAGTCGGTGCCAGGGTTTGGCTGCCCGCCTGGGCGCAAGTCGATCCCCAGCTTCATGTAGACCAGCACTGCACCATCCCCGTACCGAGGGCTGCCTTCGCTTTGCCCCCATGGAGCGACCATCGTACGCACCATGAACTGTTCCGGGCTCAGCGGGTAGTAATCGTCCATGACGAAACGGCCCAGGGAATAGGTGTGCTGGTAAGCCCGCATGTAGCTGATCGATTCCTGCAACCGCCGGCCAAGCATGGCTTGGGCATATTGGGTTGGCCCAAGGTTGGTGGAGAACGTGTCCGCGCTGGCAAGGTCCAGCTCCAGCAGGGTGAACCGGCTACCTTTGAGCCGGCCGACGCGCAACTCCAGCGGAGCTTCGACCCGATAGCCCATGGCTTCGGTAAGGGTAACGCTTTCCACGACGCGCTTGGGTGCGCCAGGAAGCTTCACTACCCGCATGTATTCCCCGGCGACAATGTTCATCCGCAGCACCAGGCCCGAGCCGAACCCTGTTGCATGCTCGAAGCTGACCTGCGGCGCACCCAGTATCAGCCCTTGCAGCGAAACGCTGATTCGCTCGGCCTCATCAAGGTAGGCCTCCAGATGGATAGGGTCCATTGCACCGAAGTTACCGAGTGCGTCGAGGTACTGTTCACGAAGCACAAGATCAAGGAGGCGCCGGTCCAGGGCAAGCATGCCACCCCAACCGAAGCGTACCGAGGTTTCCTGTTTTTCCGGCAAACTAGCCTTACGTTCCATCTCACACCTCCTTGTTGGCGCGGTTGAGGATATCGGCGTAATGGCGTACGGGTACGAACGGCAGTGGCAAGATGACGTAGTCGTGCCTGTCGGCGGTATCGTCGTTGACTTGGTAGGCCGATATGATTACGTACTGGTCGTCCTCATCCGCGCCAGGGGTATAGACTTGGGTAGCCTGGTCGACGGAGCCTCTGCCGCGAAGCACAGTCCATTCGATTGGCTCGGGAACCTTGACCTTGTTCCCATCGAGGTCAAGCCTGTAGAACGGAAGCGCGACGGTGCCATCGCTCCTGGGTTCTGGCTCCATCCAGTAATTGCGGTTCTTGGCACCAACGACCAGCATGTCGATTCTCGCTGGATCGCCTCCCGCCGCTGGTCGAACGGTGACCTCGTCCAGGCGCAGCACCCTGTAGTGATTCGGCTCTGATGGTTCACGCTTGGGCAGTTTTACCGGTGCGGTATATTTGTAACCCCCGGGGTTCAGCGGATCGGTATCCGGGCCTACGGTACCCAGTTCGGGATCATCCCATTTCAGTGCAGCACCGTCTGGCGTTCCCGCAGACAGCGCAAAGGATTGGCCCACATCCACCTTCGCCACCCAGGGGTTTACCGTGACGTGGCTTGGTACAACGCTAACCAGTGCTCTGCTGACCAGCTCGCCACTGGTGGCCGTCACGATTAGTCGACGTTGGCCCTCTGTATGCAATGCGTCATCGGAGGGGGCCGTATAGCGTCCCACCGACGGGTCTTTGAACGCTCCTGTTTCGCCGGTTTCGCCAGGGAGGTTATTAACGGCCCAGGTGACGCTTTCCCCTGTAGGCGGAACGCTGAAGTCGATGATCCCACCGCTTGCCACGATCGGCTCCGAAGGGCTTATGACCATCGTGGTGCGCTTGGGCGCCAGGTTACCCAGCAGGGTCAGGTCGGTCGGCAGGGCCACGTCGCGCGGTGCTACGACGTTCTCACCACGGAAGAGCAAGTTGTTCAGACGCAAAGCGTCGATTTCGAACGTCATATCCATGAGTTCTCTGGCTTTCACCTCGACCTCTGACGCTAGTTTGGCTTTCAAATCAGCTACAATGTTCTGGGCACTTTTCCTGGCGGCTGAAGCACCTTCGCCAGAACCGAAGCCGTCTTCGATTTCAACTTCCGTGACAATGTTGAAATCATCCATCACAAATTTCAGGAGCGACTTACCTTCCGCAGTATCAGTCACAAACTTGTAGCCAACATCAATAGACACTGTCATATTGATAGCTAGATTTTTATAGCGCCCTCCCGTGCTCCCAGTCTCATAATAATATACCACTTCACCTGCCTTGCCAGTAGAGCGCCAGCGCGCCTTAAGCTTCCTGCCCTCGAATACCAATTCATCGCTCTTGGAAAATAGCTGAGCGCGAATTCCATTAACCGACAGACGCCAGCGCCAAGGCTGTCCAGTTCCTCCATGACCATCATCATAATATTCGTAAGTTACGCCGTAAGCAGCCGACCCGTTCGCGACCAGCTTATAGCGCTCGCCAGGTAGCTCTTCAACATCGAACTTTCCCTTTATCCATTGAAATTGATCAAGGCCAGCCTTAATGGCTTGATTAGCCATAAATTTTTGCGACAGTACCAGATTACTGGTATACGGAATAGTCGCATCAGGCAACATGTACAGCATTGCAGTATCGTCATGGGGGTACGCACCAGGTTCACTGCCTACCATTGCAACAAACACAACCACCGCGCCTTCGCCAAAATTTTCGGTGCCGAGCACAGTAGCACCGGGCGCCGCGTGAGTGCGAATACCAAATACGCCTGGATTTATTGGCGAATTGCTATCAACGACCATCTCGCTGAGTGGGAATTGCGTAATCCGCTCATCATCTTCACTCCAGTCGTCCAATACTTTTTTAAAGTACAACCCCAAGCGTATTTTTTCAGGCCCTGTTGCCCCGCCACTGAACAGATGGTCCAAGCCGTCCTTCAAATCAAGCAACACCTTGCCGCTCTCATCAACGGAGCCTTGTACGGCTTTCAGGTCTATCTCCATCTCCAGGATCCCGCGCGTGGCAGCGTTGTAGACGGTCAGGGCCGATACACTCCTGTGAGGCTCGCCATCACGGTACGTTTCGATTACCTCAAGATGCTTACCGCCCACCAGACGCATCTGCAACTTGCCCTTCGAATCCTGGATAGTTGCGTTCTCGAAAGACAACCGTGGCTTGTCAAGTACCAGGCCTAGCAGGACATGTTCGATACCATTACCTGACTCGACCACACCGTCGGGCAGCGTAGGGAAAAACACATCCTCAATGTCGATACGGTCAATGTACTCTTGCGTCAGCAGGGCGTTCGCCGCCGCCCTGTCAAACACCAGCAGCGCATCCCACTTCAATGTTTGCGCCCCCTGGTCCATTTTATTCAAAAATTCATCAAGCGATTGAATACCCACGGCTCGAGCCCGTACAGGTTCTTTACTGTTCATTGGTAGTTGACTCCATGTTTCATGCGTTAATCAGCGCAACGGCACATCACCCGCCAACTTACCCGGCGCGGCCAATTGCACAGTCATTTATTTGGACTTTTTGGGAATAATTAACAGCGGGCGAAGTTTGTGCCAACTGTCTCCCTTATCGAAACTTATATCCCCATAGAAGGTGTACTGCCTGCCTTCTTCCAACCCGTTATACGTTGCAAGATTCAACCACTGTTGAATGCGCCCATTGCTGTGTTCGCCGGCAGTGACCGGCACTCGATTACGTAATACGGCGCCATCTTCAATGGCCAGCGTGAACAGTTGACCGGGTGCCGCGAACGGCCAGAGCAGCCTCCCGGAAACTTCAAGCATTGCACCGTTGGTCTTGAGTTTGCTCCGCCAAAGTTCGCCGTTGGTCTCGGCCTCCAGGCAATTGATGTTGCTATCGATGACCAGCGGCTGAACCCGCAAGTCCACCGCGTCAGAAGGTGCAGAGCGCGCACCGCTATCATCGACGATGTGGTAGAACACCTTGAACCGCCTGCTGTGATTTTGCCCAGGCTGATGCATGTTCGCGGCGACCACACCAGGGTCGATCTTGAATCGTCGGCCGTCACCCTCCTCCGGTGTGTCGGTCACCTGCTTGCCGTTATGCTCATAACCATCCCAGTGAACCTCAAAGTGTTCACCTGGGCGCAAGGGCACATCCGGTACCGTTACATAAGCGCCAAGAATTGCGTAGTCCGCCAAAAGCTTTTGCGTGCCAGGCTCATCCGCTTCGGCACGCTCGATGCCTGGCGCTGCAAGGTTGCGTACCGTCTCGAACGCGACCTCCAGGCTATGTGAAGTCAACGCCTGCCCTGCACGGGCAAACTGGTAGAACACTTGATGTTCACCCGGTTCAAGCAAAGCCGCGTCAATGCGGAAGACGGTCTCGTCGCTTTGCAGGCTGCTCGTATCCATGCGTGCAAACTGCACTTCAGGCTCGAGCGCCCGGGGGCTTTTCCAGTGCAGCAACACGTGATCACCCACTTGAACCCCCGGGTATGCAGGCACCCGAACGATCAAGCCATCGGGGAACATGCCCGGGTCAAGCGGCGCACCCGTGAAGCCATCGACTGTAGCCTCAGGCAACAGGTCAACCGGGCTTTCCGCCCTTGCTACGGCCATTTCCTGCACAGGGGATGAAACTTGCTCGCCGTTACCCCCCAGGGTAATGGTGTATTGAAACTTTGCCCGGCCGTCCCGCGCACGAATGAAGTGTGACTTGGCGACTTGCCATTGCAACGGCTCACCGGCATTGGCCTCGGTCACCTCATGCAGCTCAGTTGCCGGAGGCGTAACTTCGTCCCCTGCAGCATTGAACATGCGCGCCACCAGCTCGATGCTGTCACCGACCTGCATGGCCCGGTAGCTTGGCGCCAGCAGGCGCACACCTTCACTCTCAAGGTCTGAAGCGACAATCACACGATCATGCGATTCCCGCGCCTGCGCCACCGCCAACGTTTCGGCACTATCACCACGGTCGCGCAAACCCAGGTAACAAAAGACACGTTTTGAATCCAGCGTGTCCTCATCTGCATCATCAACCTTGTAGGATAAAAATGCCCACCCACCGTCAAAAGGTTCTACAAAACGATTGGTCACCTTGGCGGTCATCGTTTTTGTAGTGTCGTAGTCTATGGGCACCTCAACCATTGCATCCAGTTCATCAAACGGCGTACCGTCTGCGGCGATTCCGCGCCAGATCGGATATATGTACTGACCAAACTTGATGTCAGCGTCTTTGATTACAAACTCCAGATCGTCGCCATTCAGGTTATTGACATCAATCTCACCCAACGCAGTTTGCGTCGGGATTTCAGGCGGGGGGTTGTGCTGGGACTGCTCGTCCCTGCCGTCCACTGAGCGTCGGGGCATCATGAACATACTCCTGATGGGTTGAAGATACCCTTAGTGTCATGGTGCACCACAGCGGCTGGCTACTGGCAGAAATAACAGGTGGCACGTGGCACGCCGGGGAAAGCCAGACCTGACAAATCTGCCAGGTGACAAAACAGAAAAAACAGGTGTGCTCTTGTAGCCTTCGCCGATTATCCCGGCGCACCTGTTAATTCTGACAGGTGCGGCAGTGCGGCAACTTCAATAAGCTCCAGACAGGCAACACGCCTTTATTGGCCCTGCAATGCAAATGCATGTCTTCTTTTATCTGTTCATACAACCTGAACAAGGAGCCTTGAACAATGAATAACCTTCATAACGACCGCCTCACGATTACTTCAGCCATTAAACAGGCAGTACTGGCTGTACCGTTGCTTGTTAGCGGTGTGGCCGCCGTTGCAGCCGGCACCACCAGCTCAACCCTGGCCGATCCGACCCCCATCCTCGCCCTCTTCCAGACCGTGGACAACAGCACCGAACCTTCTTGCGGGTTGGAGCTGCCGGAAGCGGGCAGCGGCACTACCGTGAAACTGCTCCCCAAAAAACAATGCCCGCCAGAAGGCAGAGACCCTCACTCCATTCGCATCCGAAACGTGCCGATCAAATCGACGTTCCTGCTGACTGATAATGAGCGCTGTGAGAAGGCCAACAGTGCCTGGGTTGAACTCGACACCAGCCGCACAAACGCTTCACTGGAAAAAATGGGCATCGACAAGATCTGGATCTACGCGGGCAGCCCGGATAAACCAGGCTACCTGACCAACAGCGGCCTCGACAGCGATGTGCCAAGCCGTGGCTTCCGAATCACCGGTAAAGGCAAGCAGATCGAGCAAGGAGAACTTGCCTGCATCGTGGTAACCATCGCCCCGAGGAGCAATTGATCATGATCAACGCTTCTGGAGTACACAGCAACGCCAGCAACTTTCAGAGTTTCGTGCAGAACAATGTCGACCAGCGTACCGGCCAGTACAACCTGGCCATTGACTTGCAAGTGCCGGCCGGCAACGACCTGACCGGCCCCGGCCTGCCCTTGCGCCTGTCGTACAGCCCTTTCAACAACGAAGACGCGGGCTTCGGCACTGGCTGGCAACTGGCAATGACCCGCTATGAGCCCGCTACCCGGATGCTTACCCTGCACACGGGTGAAAGCTACAAGGTGACAGGTACCGGAACGCAACCCACCATTCGCGAAAAGAAAATTCACAGCTTTTACTTTTACGATGACAGCGCTGAACCCGGTGACGGCAAAGGCCCCTTCCGTGTGGTCCACAAGTCCGGCCTTGTGGAAATACTGACACTGCACGATGTGCTCAACCCCGTCGCCTTGCCCAATAAAGTCAGGGCGCCCTCCGGCCACGGGATAACACTCAGCTACATCCCTGAGAACCGCCGACTGGCCAGCATCGTCGATGACAATGGCACGCTGCTGCTGGAGCTGAAGTACAACGATGTCGGGGCAACCATCGATGCACATCCAGGGGCAGGTGCTAATGGGCAGCCCTTCATGCGCTACAGGCTTGAGCTGAAAAACCGGGCTTTGGTGGAGGTCAAACTGCCAGATGAAACCGGCGGCAACTGGCGCTTCGGCTATACCACCGCCCGCGGCCTGACCTGCCTCGCGAAAGTATCCACGCCCATGGGGGCCGTGGAGGAAATCCGCTACGGCGAAAATGACGACCCGGGCCACTTGTTGCCCAATACACAGCCGCAAAGGGTCTTGCCACGGGTAACCAGCCATGAAGTAAAGCCCCGTGCCGATCAGCCACCGCTGAAAACGACCTACACCTACAAGCACTTCGATGAGGACAACAACGTCGAGGTAGAGCACAGTTATGTGGGCAGCAACAGCACTGTCAGTTGGCGTGACGACGGCGAGGACAACTTGTACCGGGCAAGTGCCTCCTACCACTACAGCGTCACTGCCCATTACTGGAAGGCGGGCAAGATCGCGCGCACACAGACACAAACATTCAACCGCCACCACCTGCTGACCCGGCAAACGCTGGAAGAAGACGGCCGTATCGAAGAAACCGCAACCGAGTTCCACGAACGCGCCGGCGTCAGTTTCGAGGATCAACCACGCTACTTCCAGCTGCCCAAGACCATCACCAAACGCTACAAACTACGTGCTGACGCCAGCAAGCTTCGCCTGGAAACCGCGACCACCCTGTATGACGATTATGGCAACGTCACCGAGGAGGTAGCCCCCACCGGCGTACGCATCACTTACGCGTACTATGACAAGGCCGGCGAGAAGCAGGACGACGATGAGCATGGCGAAGCCTGGGCCTGCCCGCCCGACCCGCAGGGTTTTGTGCGCAACATCAAATGCAAGACTGTCTACCCCCTGCCCGGGTTGCCCGGCGATGCCCCCGTCCAACGGACCCGGCTGACCTACAAGACCTACCCGGCGCTGTCCAGCCTGGGCCAGGCAAGCGAATGGCTTGCGCCTTGCGAAGAACAGGTGCTGCAAGTATTCGATGTTCAGCAGCCCGACGAACGCGAACAGCTACTGATAAAAGTGGAACGGGCCTACCTGAACATGCCAGACAATGCCTTCCTGCACGGTCGGCCGAATTACCAGGTGACCACCCGTTACGGTGACGACAGCGCCAACCCGGTGCGCCGAGCCATCGAAAGCCGCACTTCACGTATTGAGTGGGGCTACCGCAAGCTCGTCGACGAGGGGCACGGCCTGGAATACTGGACCGATGAAACCGTGTGCGGCTTTGACCTGGTGCAGAAAACGACCCGCTCGGCCGCATCTGGGCTGCATGGTCAGACGGTGTACGAAGAGGATGACACCGGCAACAGCATTCGCCGCATCTACGACCCGCTCGCACGCCTGAAGGAAGAAACTGTTGCGCCAGGCCAAGGCGAGGACGAGGCCAAGGTCATCCATCAGTACGGGTTGGTCACCCACCCCGAGGAAGGCGCAGCCGGGCTGGCCTCGCAGTCGGTTACCGGCAGCACGGGCGTGAGCACCTTCGTCACCTTCGATGGCTGCAGCCGGGTGGTGACCGAAGAGCGCGAAACGGAAGTTCCGGATACCTCGCCAGGCGCTAAACCCTTGCGGCAACGTAAAGTTGTTGCCCAGCGCAAGTACGATGAACTTGGTCAAATGAGCGAAGAAACCACCTTTGACTACTATGACGGCAAGACCCTGAAGCTGACATCCACCTTCGAATACGATGCCTGGAGCCGGCTGTGCAAGACCACGCTGCCCAATGGCACGACGCAGCACAGCGAATTTTCGCCGTTCGGCAAATCGGGCGACATCATCACCCACTGGGTCGAGACAACGGACAAACCGGGGGTTCGTCAACAGCAGCAGGTTACCGAAAGCAATCACTTCGACAAGCCGGCCTATCAATACCGGCTGGACGAAGCAGGCCAGATTGCTGGCCGCCATGACTTCAGCTACGACGGCCTGGCTCGCTGCACCCGTGAAGAACACACCTTCAACCGAAACGGCAGGCCGGTCAGCCGAGTCAACCAGTACACCTACGATTCCGAAGGCCGGGTAACCCGTAGCGAACGGCCCGACCAATCGGCGGTGCTCAGCCATTTCGCGCTACACAGTGCTGCCCCGCTGGCCGAGCAACTGCTGGTCGAGCGACGCAAAGGTGTACAACCCACCCTGGCCTGGCAGCGGGATTACGATGGCCTCGACCGCCTGAAGGCGCTGACGGCCGGGTTGCAGCAAGAAACCTACACCTACAAGGAAAACACCTCGCTGGTAGAAACCCGCACCACGGCGCAGCGCACGTTTACCTACCACTATCGCCCCACCCGCTCGGCCCAGCCCAGCCAGATCGACGTGGACACAGTGCCGAGCACAACCTTCGATTACGACAGCAAAACCTCGGCCATCAGTACAGCCAGCGATACACAAGGCAAGCACAGCTATACCTACACCGATCAAGGCTACCTGCTGAAAAGCCAATGGGAAGATCAGGATGCCAAGGGTTACCACTGCGACTACCGCAACTCGTTCCAGGGGCTGCCCTTGGGCTACACCGAAAGTGACGGCGTTGGAGTGGACCACGCCTACAACGACCTGGGCCAACTGGAACAGACCCGTCAAGGTGACCTGGTCGCCTCATTCGAGTACGACAAGCTGGGGCGGCTCTGGAAAACCACAACGCAGGACTTGATCAACAAACAGGTGCTGGTGTGCGAGCAAACTTACGACCCTTTAGGCCGCGAGGACAAACGCGAACAAACCCTCACCCGGCAGGATGGCTCCACCCTCACCCAAAGCATCGTGCTGACATGGCAGGAGGATGACCAACTACGTACCCGCGCCCTCACCCGTGACGGCGAACAATTGTTGCTGGAAACCTTCAACTACGATGCACTCGACCGGCTGGAAGAACACAGTTGCACTGGCAGCGCCCTGCCGAAGAACGCGGCTGGGCGCGCGATCAAGAATCAGTTTTTCGTCTACGACGAACTGAATAACCTCACAGAGTGCTACACCGATTTTGCCGACGGTGCAGCAGACGAAGCTTTCTATACCTACGACGGCTTCATCCTGACACGGGCGGAGCATGCCCTGCAGCCCGACTACCCGGCCAGCCAGGCGTTCGAATCCGATGCCGAAGGCAACCTGCTGAACGACGAGCACGGCAACCGGCTGGTGTACGACGAACGTGGCCGCCTGAGTGAAGTCCGACGGGCGAGCGACGGGCAGCCCCTTTACCGCTACCGCTACGACGGCCACAACGACCTGATCGGCGTGCGCCAAGCGCAAGACGCAGAGGTATCGCGCCGCTACCAGGGCTACCGGGTGACCAGCACTCGCGAAGCAGACTTTCTTACCGAGTACCTGTACGCCGGCGACCGCCCTCTGGGCTTGCAACGCCCGGCCCAAACCGCCGACAACCGGCTGTTCGTAACCGACGCGGCAAACAGTGTGCTGGGTGAATGCAGCAGTGATGAACTGCACGACAACACGTATACCGCCTACGGCGACTCACCGGACAACAACCAGTTGGTGGGCCTGCTCGGCTTCAACGGTGAAGCCCGCGAACGTGCGTTGGGCTGGTCTCTGCTGGGGCGCGGCTACCGTGCCTACAACCCCGGGCTGATGCGCTTCCACAGCCCGGACCTCGCAGCGCCTGAAGTTGCGGGCATCAACCCGTATGTGTACTGCGGCGGCAACCCGGTCAACTGGCACGACCCAAGCGGCCATTACGGCATGCGACACAGCACGGAGCAGCCCTACATCCCACCCAAACCACTGAAGGGCAAGGCAGACTTGCGATCCTGGATTGGCGTGCTCCTGGGTGCTGCTTTTGCCGTGGTCAGCTTCATGTTTCTGCCGCCGGTAGGCCTGACCATGGCGTTTGCCCTCGGCGCAGGCAGCCTTGTCATTGACGTGGCCTCGACGGTGGTGGGTGGGGCGGCCCTGCTGACAATGAGCGAGGCGGCTAATGACTGGGCGTTCGGGCTGGGGATTGCCAGTGCGGTGAGTACGTTGGGGATTATGGGGTATAGCAAGTTCGCAGCGAGGGGCGCGGGAAAAGTTGCAAACGGAAGCGGTAAGGTATTTGCAGTTAGCGACGATATTAATACCACAACTACTATAACTACCAAAACCGTCCACAACAACTATAAGACAGTCCACATCCACAAAACCACTAATAACATCAAAAAAATCACAAAATCCGCTCCGAGAAAGGCACCCACTTTAGACATGACGGATAACTTCATCACCCGTACTAATCCTATCTTTGATGAAGCACCCTCCGTATCGGCAACTTCATCCAGGAAAACCTCTATTTCCTCGCTAGAGCCAGAAGCTACCACCCCTATAGCAGAACCTCTCAGCATTTCTCCAAGTCAGCCCCCTGCAGCACCCACTGTAGAAGTGGGTCCGGTGAAAGGTGGCTACAGGCAAGCCGGAAAAGGTAAATGGCAGCCCGTCGGTACAATCCGGGACTTCAGAAATGGCAGATTCGCCATAGGCCAACCAGCCCTGAAGCCAGGTACATAACCTCTTAGGCGGCCTTCGCCGAAGGCCGCTACTCAACATGAGAGATTATATACCCTCAAAATTCGGATTTTTCCTACAGAGCAGAACCCACTGTCTAGCTATCTTCGTCCGCCTTAACGCGCATGTATCCTGAGCGGCATGTCAAATTTAACAGCTAGCGCTGCAGGGCCTCTCGGCTGGCGCAAATCAACGGTTCTTTCTTATGCGTACCATCATCCGAAACCGATTGTTGCCTGCAAGCCTTTACTCAGCTCTACTTTGCTTAGGCGCAAATATTAGCTTGTTATTCATATCTATCGCTCCTGTTACAGCCAATGAACGCCCCCTGCAATTCAACCCCAACTTCATGCGCCAAACCCCTGGGCAATCCAGCGACGCCAGCATAGCCGCCCTGAACACCCTGGCCGCTCAAGCCTCCCTGGCGCCTGGCCGCTATCAGGTTGAAGTGCTGGTCAACCTGGCCCCGGCAGGGAAGCACGAAATCGACTTCCGCGAACGCAGCGACGGCAAGGGCCTGGAGCCCTGCCTCAGCGCAGCCCTGCTGCGCGAACTGGGCCTGCGCGAGCAGGGGCTGGCCGAGCCCTTGCCCAGCGACGAGCGCTGTGTGGACCTGCCCGCCCTGGTGCCCGACGCCACCTACGACCTGGACCCTGGCCAACTGCGGCTGGCGCTGTCCATCCCGCAAGCGGCCCTGCGCCGTGATGTGGCGGGCAGCGTGGCCCCCGAGCGCTGGGACGACGGCATCAATGCCGCCTTTGTCAGCTACCAGGCCTCTGCACAGCATTTCAGCGGCCGCACCGGCACCTCCAACAGCAGCCAGGACCTATACCTCAATGGCGGTATCAACCTGGGTGGCTGGCGCCTGCGCAGCAGCCAAAGCTGGCGCGACGACGGCGAAAGCCAGGACTGGGTGCACTTCAATACCTACGCCCAGCACGACCTGCCCGGGCAGTGGGGCACATTGACACTTGGCGAAACCTTCAGCAGTGGCGACGTATTCCGCAGCCTGCCCATCAAAGGGGTACAGCTGGCCACCGACATGGGCATGCTGCCCGACGTGATGCAAAGCTACGCGCCCGTCATTCGCGGCGTAGCCCAGACCCGGGCCAAGCTCGAAGTGCTGCAGAACGGCTACCCGATCTACTCCACTTACGTTGCCCCCGGCCCTTACGAAATCAACGATCTGGGTATCGGTGGCAGCAGCGGCGACCTGGAAATCGTCCTCACCGAGGCGGATGGCCAAGTGCGCCGTTTCATTCAGCCCTACTCCACCCTCAGTAACCTGCTGCGCGAAGGCGTGTGGCGCTACAACCTGGTGGCTGGCCGCTATGACGGCGCCGACGGCATCGACAACCCCACACTGTGGCAAGCCACGCTGGCCCGCGGCGGCCAGTGGGGCACCACCCTGTATGGTGGGCTGCTGGGCAGCGAGTACTACGATGCTGCCAACCTTGGCATCGCCCGCGACTTTGGCACCGTTGGCGCAGTGTCGCTGGATGTGACCCAGGCCCGTACCGATCTTGGCGAGCAAGGCGGCCAGGTACAGGGGCAGAGTTACTCCGTGCGCTACGGCAAAGCCTTCCAGACCGGTACCAGCCTGCGCTTCGCTGGCTACCGCTACTCTACCGAGGGCTATCGCGAGTTCGACGAAGCCGTGCAGCAGCGTAACGCCTCCAGCCGCTACCAGGGCAACCGCCGCAGCCGCCTGGAAAGCTCGATCTACCAGTCGTTCAACAACCGCAACTCGCTGAGCCTGACCTTGTCGCAGGACGATTACTGGCACACCAACCGCCAGCGGCGCCAGTACCAGTTCCAGTTCAATACCCAGTATCGCCGGGTCAGCATCAACCTGTATGCCTCGCAGTCGTTGAGCGACGACAACGGCAGCGACCGCATCGTAGGCGTGGGCGTGACCATCCCGCTGGACTGGGGCACGTCAACGACGGCAAGTTTCGACGTGCAGGAAAGCAACGGCCACTTCAGCGAACGCGCCAGCTTGAGCGGCGGCTCGCAGGACAACCGCCTGAGCTACCTGGCATCGCTGGCCAACGACGAACAGCAGCGCAAGACGGCGTCGGTATCGATGGGTTACCAGACGCAAAAGGTCAACGTGGGTGCCGGCTACACCGAAGCGGACGACTTCCGCAGCGTCTCGGTCAATGCCAGTGGCGCGGTGCTGGCGCACGCCGGCGGCATCGTGCTGGGGCAATACCTGGGCGAGACCACGGCGTTGGTGCATGTGCCCGACGTGCCCGGCGTAGGTGTCGACAACGTGCCCGGTGGCAGCACCGACAACAGTGGCTACATCCTTGCCCCCCACATGCGCCCCTACCGGATCAATCAGGTCACCCTGCAAACCGACCAGCTCGGCCCTGATGTTGAAATCGAAAATGGCGCCACTCAGGTTGTGCCACGCCGAGGCGCGGTCGCCCTGGCGGCGTTCAAAGCGCGCCAGGTCAGCCGCCTGATCCTGACCCTGCAGCATGCCGACGGCCGGCCACTGCCCTTCGGCACCCAGCTCAATGACCAGCAGGGCGAGCACCTGGCCGTAGTGGGCCAGGCGGGCCAGGCGCTGATTGCAACAGATGCCCAGGCACAAACCCTGGAAGCGCGCTGGGGCGAACGTGCAGAACAGCGCTGCCTGTTGAAGATCGACCCGGCAACCATGCCAGAAGAGCAAGGCTACCATCTGCAGACCCTGCGCTGCCCTACTCCATGACCCCACCCCCGCGACACTGTCGCGGGAGTGCAACAGGAACCGACCATGCCCACTTTATCGCGTTATTTCATCGGCATCGCTGCGGCAGCGACGATGATGACACTGTCAAGCCAGGCCTTTGCCCTGGGGTGCGAATGGCCCACGACCGTAGGCCCGTTGCAGTTCACCCATAACCTGGGTGGTGTAAAGTGGGTGGCACGCGATGCACCCGTGGGTAGCAAGATCTACTCTGCAGCCACCACTGGCGTACAGGGCCCTGGCTTCGCCCTGAAGTGCGACAACGATGGGACACTAAGCCTGACAGCCAACATGGGTACGCCATTAGCTGTCGAGCCCGGCACCTTCCCCCCCGTCGACGGCAGGAATGTAACAGGTAAAGTGCTGCGAACCAGCATTCCGGGGGTCGGCCTGTATCTGGAGCTGGGCGGCTTCCTCAACGCGTCGGCCAGCAACGCCTTCCAGGCAAACGATGGGGGTATTGGCGCCATTCCCTATGTAGGCGAGAACCAAAGGGATATGGCACCTACCCCCATGCTGATGGAAAACCTCACCATCAAGTACATGGCCCTGATCAAGACTGGCCCGATTCCGGCGGGTGTCAGCTCATTCAACCAGGAAGTCGTCAGGGGCGTGGTCAGCAATGTAGGGGATGCCGTAAGGCTCACATTGGGTGGGCAGGTCCAGCAGGCCCAGTGCACGGTCAAGGCTGACGCGGTCAGTGCCAACCCGGTGCAACTTGGCACTCACGACATCGCTAGCTTCACAGGCCAGGGCAGCACAACCAACCCGGTTGATTTCTTTATCACCCTAAGCGACTGCGAGGACGACCCGGCAGGTAGCGTTGCCCGCGCGTTCATGCGCCTGGACGGCGTAGACGGGTCGGTGCCGGTGGACCGGGACATGGGGTTATTCACACTGACGACGGACTCGACCGCCGCTGGCATTGGCATTCAAGTACTGCGTAGCGACAATACCCCGCTGAAACTGGAGGAGTATGTGGATATGGTGGGCCTTACCCCCGGCATCACGCGCCTCGACCTTCGCGCCCGCTATTACCAGACCGCAGCAACGGTTACCCCCGGCGAGGCCAAGGGTGCATTGAACTTCACCATCGAGTATCGCTAACAGGCCCTGCCATGGCTTGATCGCCGTGGCCAGGCTTTAGATCAGGCAAAAAAAAACGCACCAAAGGAACGTTAAATTCCTTGGTGCGTTTTGTATTGGAGCGGGAAACGAGACTCGAACTCGCGACCCCGACCTTGGCAAGGTCGTGCTCTACCAACTGAGCTATTCCCGCATTTAAAGCTTTTACAACCTACTACACCGTCATGAACGCCATAGTTTTAGAAACTGGAGCGGGAAACGAGACTCGAACTCGCGACCCCGACCTTGGCAAGGTCGTGCTCTACCAACTGAGCTATTCCCGCAAATGGCGTCCCCTAGGGGACTCGAACCCCTGTTACCGCCGTGAAAGGGCGGTGTCCTAGGCCACTAGACGAAGGGGACACACAACACTTTTCAGTGCACCAGACTTGAACCTCACGATTCACCCTGGATTTTCTTTTCCTGCCCCGCCGTTAAGCAGTGCCGGAGAAACTGGAGCGGGAAACGAGACTCGAACTCGCGACCCCGACCTTGGCAAGGTCGTGCTCTACCAACTGAGCTATTCCCGCAATATGGCGTCCCCTAGGGGACTCGAACCCCTGTTACCGCCGTGAAAGGGCGGTGTCCTAGGCCACTAGACGAAGGGGACACGCTGCTGGCATTACTGCCTGCTTTCACTCCCTGCTGCGTTTCGCTGTGTGCTTTACGCTGCAAGTGGCGCGCATTCTATGGATGCTTCGAACATGCGTCAACCCCTTTGTAGAAATTTATTTAAATCAATGACTTCCGGGTAGCCTGGGGTGCAGATGCGGGCCGGGGTGTCGATATAGAAAGAAGCAATCCTGTGCCGCTGTTCGTCCCCAGGCGAACTCACTACACTCATGGGTGTAATTCTTCTTCAATGAGGCATTAACGGTGACACCACTTCTGATCACCCTGCTTATCGTGGCGGGCATCGCGTTGCTGATCGTGATCGGCTACCTCAACAATGTGGTCGAGAACGGCAAGCTTGAACGCGTCCGGTTGAAGATCGAGCTGGGCGACCGCCTGCGCCGCTGCGGCGAAATCACCGAGACCTTCCCCGGCCAGTTCATGTCCCCGGCCCTTAAACTGTTGCTGACCCGCCTGGAGCTGAACCTTAACCAGCGCCAGCTGGCGGTGGACAAGCACAATGCCGAACTCAAGGCACGCATCGCCGAACTGGAAGGGCTGATTGCCCTGGGCGACAAGCTACCGGTAAACAACCCGCCCAACCCGATCCACACCGAGGTCAAGGCCAAGGATGTGCGCTTCTTGCTGGAGGCGATGCACAACCAGGTAACCCGCGCCGCTCAGGAAGGCTTCCTGCCTGCCACCGAGGCCAAGCACTGGATCAAGGAGATCCGCCACATCCTGGTGCTGCTGCATATCGAATTCTTCAACAACCTCGGCCAGCAGGCCTTGCAGAAGAACCAGCCGGGCCAGGCACGCCTGGCGTTCGAGCGGGGCGTGCAGTACCTGCGCAAGCAGCCGGAGCCGAAGGTGTATGAAGAGCAGCTGACGTACCTGGAGAAGCTGCTGGCCCGGGCCAACGCCCAGGTGATGGACCGTATGGCCCCGGCCGAGGACGAGCACAACGAATTGACCGATGGGCTCAAGACCGATGAGGAAGAGACCTGGAAGAAGAAGGTGATGTACGACTAAGCCCTGCGCCGCCCCCTGTAGGAGCGGCCTTGTGTCGCGATGGGCCGCAAAGCGGCCCCGGCGATATCGGCATTGATACAACAATCTGAGGCCGCTTTGCGGCCCATCGCGACACAAGGCCGCTCCTACAGGGACCGCGCAGGGCTTGCAACAGTGTTTAGCAGTCAGTCAGCTCCAGAAAGATCGCCGCCAACCGCTCCAGCCCCACCTGGTCCGCCTCGCTGAACCGCCCGACCTTCGGGCTATCCAGGTCCAGCACCCCAATCAACCTGCCTTCCTTCACCAGCGGGATCACCAGCTCGCTGTTGGACGCGCTGTCACAGGCAATGTGCCCCGGGAACGCATGCACATCCTCCACCCGCTGGGTCTGCCGCGTTGCCGCCGCAGCCCCGCACACGCCCTTGCTGAAGGGAATGCGCACACACGCCACCTGGCCCTGAAACGGCCCCAGCACCAACTCTTCGCTACGGTTGAGGTAGAAACCGGCCCAGTTCAGGTCGTCCACCTGGTTATAGAGAAACGCCGAAAATTGTGCGGCATTGGCGATGAAATCACGCTCGTCGGCAAACAGCGCCTGCACTTGCGCTGCCAGCAGGTTGTAGCCGTCGAGGCCGGCGCCACTGGCATTAAGGTCGATCATTTACTTTTGCTCCAGCAATTGCAGCCCGACCCAGTAGCGGGCGAACTGATAGGCACAACGGCCATTACGGTTACCGCGGCCGGTGGCCCAGCGCACGGCGAGGATGTCGAGCTCTTCGGTACGCTGCCAGGCCAGCCCCGCGGGGCGTGCCAGCTGGCCGATCCAGTGCTCGACCACATTCAGGAAGTGGTCCTGGGTAAACGGGTAGAACGACAGCCACAGGCCGAAACGGTCCGACAGGGCAATCTTGTCTTCTACCGCTTCGCTAGGGTGCAGCTCGCCGTCCACGCGTTTCCAGTTCTCGTTGTCGCTTTCTTTCTCCGGCACCAGGTGGCGGCGGTTGGAGGTGGCGTACAGCAGCACGTTGTCTGGCGCCTGCTCCAGCGAACCGTCCAGCACGCTCTTGAGCACCCGGTAGTCGCCCTCCCCGGCTTCGAACGACAGGTCGTCGCAAAACAGGATGAAGCGGTGCGGCAGCTTTTGCAGCTGCTCGACCACGCGTGGCAGGTCGGCCAGGTGGTCGCGTTCGATTTCGATCAGGCGCAGGCCGGCACTGGCGTGCTCGGCCAGCAGGGCGCGCACCAGCGATGACTTGCCGGTGCCGCGTGAGCCCCACAGCAGTGCGTGGTTGGCCGGCAGGCCGTTGATGAACTGGTGGGTGTTGCGGCCCAGCTGGTCACGCTGCTTGTCGACGCCAATCAGGTCGGTCAGGCGGATGTCCAGGCTGACTTCCAGTGGCAGCAGGTAGCCGCTGCGGCCATCGCGCTGCCAGCGGGCAGCCAGGGTGGTGCCCCAGTCGATGTTCGGGCGTACTGCAGGCAACAGCGGTTCGAGGCGCGCCAGCACCGATTCGGCGCGGTCCAGGAAAGCAATCAAGCGAGCGTCCATGACGACTCCTAAAAATTTCAGTTTTTTGGGGCCGCTGCGCGCCCCTTCGCGGGCGCGCCCGCTCCCACAGGGATTGCGTTAAGCCTGGGGGCTACGCTGTACCTGTGGGAGCGGGCAAGCCCGCGAAGGGGCGCAAAGCGGCCCCCGCTTGGCGATCAACTGAAATGAACAGACAGACCCACCAGTAGCCGGGGTTGATCGGCTATGCTTGCGCAGCGCAAGGAACGTGAAACCGGCTCGGGACTCATGGATATCAAGTTCACCAATCGCCTGTCATACAAGCAAGCCCGGTTGACAGTCCTGGTCGGCTTCATCCTGGGAACATTGCTCAGTCTCATCCAGATCGGCATCGATTATGCCAGCGAAGACGCGTCCATCAACCGCGAAGTGCATGCGTTGCTGCAAATCAGCCACAATCCGGCTTCGCGCATCGCCTACAACATCGACTCGGAACTGGCGCTGGAGCTCACCCGCGGCCTGCTGCAATCGCCGGCCATCATCCGCGCACGGCTGATCGACAACAACGATACCGTACTGGCTGATGTCGAGCGCCCACGCCTGCAGGACCGCTACCGCCCGCTCAGCGACTTTCTGTTCGGCGAGCAGCGCCAGCTCAAGGAACGCCTGTACCTGACCCACATGCCCGAGGAATACCTCGGCACCCTGTACCTGGACGTCGACACCTACGCCTTCGGCAGCCGTTTCCTGGACCGCGCCGGCATCACCCTGCTCAACGGCTTTGCGCGCAGCCTGGTGCTGACCGGCATCCTGCTGGCGCTGTTCTACATGATGCTGACCAAGCCGCTGGTGACGGTGATCGGCGCGCTCAGCGGCAGCGACCCGCGCAAACCCCGGCAAACCCGCCTGGACTGCCCACACGGCCACGAACACGACGAAATTGGCGTGCTGGTGAAGGTTGCCAACCAGCAGTTCGTCAGCATGGCCACCGAGATCGAACAGCGGCGCACCGCGGAAAACCGCCTTACCCAGTACCTGAACGAACTGGAAGACATCGTCTCGGCACGCACCAACGAACTGAAAGCCAGCAACAGCAGCCTGAGCCTATCCAACCAGGAACTGGAAGAGGCCCGCCGCCGCGCGCTGGACATGGCCCAGGCGCGCGCCGCCTTCCTGGCCAACATGAGCCACGAGATCCGCACCCCGCTTAATGGCATGCTGGGCATGATCGCCCTGGCGCTGGACAGCCCGCTGCCCAGCGAGCAGCGCCAGCAGCTGGCGATTGCCCATGACTCGGGCAAGGTGCTGGTGGAACTGCTGAACGATATCCTCGACCTGTCCAAGTTCGACGCCGGCCAGCTGGAGCTGGAGCGCATCCCGTTCGACATGGGCTCGATGGTGGAAGACACCGCCAACCTGCTGTCGCAGAACACCGCGCAAAGCGTGGAGCTGACCTGCCTGATTGCCCGCAACTTCCCCAGCGCCGTGCTCGGTGACCCCACGCGCGTGCGGCAAATCGTCAGCAACCTGCTGTCCAACGCGCTGAAGTTCACCCGCTTCGGCCGCGTCGATGTACGCCTGGTCACCATCGTCGGCGGCGTGCGCCTGGAAGTGCGCGACACTGGTATCGGCATCCCCGAAGAAGCCCAGGCGCGAATTTTTCAACCCTTCACCCAGGCCGGCGCCGGCATCACCCGCCAGTATGGCGGCACCGGCCTGGGCCTGGCGCTGACGCGCAACCTGTGCAAGGCCATGCAGGGCCACCTGCACATTCGCTCGGAGGCGGGCTTTGGCAGCTGCTTCAGTGCCGAGCTGCCATTGGCCGTGCACACCGAAGCCATTGCGCCGCTGCCATTGCACGGGCGCGTGGCAGCCCTGAGCGCAGCCGGCAGTGGGCTCAACGAACTGCTGCAAGGCCTGTTGCCCGCCTGGGGCCTGGCGTACCAGCGGCATGACAGCAGCGCAACACTGGACGCCAGCGCAATGGACCTGCTGATCACCGACGACGTAGACCACCTGTTCCAACTGCGCCCGGCGTTGAAAACACCGATCTTGCTGGTGACCGCCTACGGTAATTTCCTGCCCAGCGAACAGTCGATGGCCCTCGCCCCGCTCCATCAGCTGGCCCGGCCGCTGGCACGCAACGCCCTGTACCAGACCCTGCGCCGCACCTTGCAAGGGCACGAGCCCGAACACCCGCTGGCCAACCCGGCCATTACCCTGGAGGCAGGCCGTGCGCGAATCCTGCTGGTGGAAGACAACCCGGTGAACCAGCTGGTAGCCAAGGGCATGCTGGCCAAGCTCGGCTGCCAGGTGCAGCTGGCCACCCAGGGCGCCGAGGCCCTGGAGCTGCTGCAACAGGATGAATTCGACCTGGTGTTGATGGACTGCAACATGCCGGTGATGGACGGCTACGAAGCCAGCCGACGCATCCGCCAGAGCGGCCGCTGGCCCGACCTGCCGATTGTTGCCCTCACCGCCAACGCCATGCCCGAGGAGCGTGAGCGCTGCCGGGCGGCGGGTATGAACGACTACCTGGCCAAGCCGTTCCGCCGCGAAGAGCTACTGGCGCTGGTCGACCACTGGGTGCCGGTCAACGGCTGAGCAGGCGCTCGATGTCGGCTTCCAGGGCCTGCGGTTTGGTACTGGGGGCGTAACGTTTGACCTGGCCATTGGCCGGGTCGACCAGGAACTTGGTGAAGTTCCACTTGATCTTCTGGCTGCCCAGAATACCCGGTGCGCGCTGCTTGAGCTCAACGAACAGTGGGTGAGCGCCCGGGCCGTTGACCTCGACCTTGCGAAACAGCGGGAAGCTCACGCCAAAGTTGCGCTCGCAAAACTGCGCAATATCCCGTGCATCGCCCGGCTCCTGCTTGCCGAACTGGTTGCAGGGAAAGCCCAGCACCACCAGGCCACGCTCGCGGTAAGCCTGCCAGAGCTGCTCCAGGCCCTTGTACTGCGGGGTAAAGCCACACTGGCTGGCGGTATTGACCACCAGCAACGCCTTGCCCGGGAAGTCACCAAGCTTCTTGTGCTCGCCGCCCAGGGTCACGCAGGGGATATCCAGCATTGTTCCAGCCATGGTCGGGCTCCGGTCAGTCGCGTGGGCGCAGGTCGATGCACACCGAGTTGATGCAGTAACGCAGGCCGGTCGGTGGCGGACCGTCAGGGAACACGTGGCCCAGGTGCGCATCGCAACGCGCGCAGGTGACTTCGGTGCGGATCATGCCGTGGGAGGTGTCACGGATCTCGATCATCGCGCTGTCCTCGATCGGCGCGTAGAAGCTCGGCCAGCCACAGCCGGAATCGAACTTGGTTTGCGCATCGAACAACGCCAGGCCACAGCAGATGCAATGGTAGATGCCATCGCGACGCTCGCTGTTGTACTTGCCGCTGAACGGCCGCTCGGTGCCCTTGAGGCGGCATACCTGGTACTGCTCGGGGTCGAGCATCGACCGCCATTCATCCAGGGTTTTTTCGATCTTTTTCATGTAGGGACCTCGGCAGGCTTAATTTCACCCCGCACCGTCTTTTCCGGGGCGCGGGTGGCACGTATATTAGTTGGCTTCGTGTGCCAGGCGTTCAGTCTGGCACCCGCTTCCTGCCGTTTCAAACCTTTCGGCGTGGGTTGCGCGTTTTCTCATATCGGGATCCCATCATGCAGTTCAGCAAATCGAACAAGCTCGCCAATGTCTGCTACGACATTCGCGGCCCAGTGCTCAAGCACGCCAAGCGCCTGGAAGAGGAAGGCCACCGCATCCTCAAGCTGAACATCGGCAACCCGGCGCCGTTTGGCTTCGAGGCGCCCGATGAAATCCTCCAGGATGTGATCCGCAACCTGCCCACCGCACAGGGCTACAGCGACTCCAAAGGCCTGTTCAGCGCCCGCAAGGCGGTGATGCAGTATTGCCAGCAGAAGGAGATCGAAGGCGTCACCATCGAGGACATCTACCTTGGCAACGGCGTGTCCGAGCTGATCGTGATGTCGATGCAGGCCCTGCTGAACAACGGCGACGAAGTGCTGATCCCGGCGCCTGACTACCCGCTGTGGACCGCAGCCGTGAGCCTGGCCGGCGGCAAGCCGGTGCACTACCTGTGCGACGAGCAGGCCGACTGGTTCCCTGACCTTGAAGACATCAAGGCCAAGATCACCCCGAACACCAAGGCCCTGGTGATCATCAACCCGAACAACCCGACCGGCGCGGTGTACTCCAAGGAGCTGCTGCTGGGCATGCTGGAGCTGGCCCGCCAGCACAACCTGGTGGTGTTCTCCGACGAGATCTACGACAAGATCCTGTACGACGAAGCCGTGCACATCAGCACCGCCTCGCTGGCGCCCGACCTGCTGTGCCTGACCTTCAACGGCCTGTCCAAGTCGTACCGGGTGGCGGGCTTCCGTTCCGGCTGGCTGATCATCTCCGGGCCCAAGCACCACGCCCAGAGCTACATCGAAGGCATCGACATGCTGGCCAACATGCGCCTGTGCGCCAACGTGCCTGCCCAGCATGCCATCCAGACTGCGCTGGGCGGCTACCAGAGCATCAACGACCTGGTGCTGCCGCCAGGCCGCCTGCTGGAGCAGCGCAACCGCACCTATGAACTGCTCAACGACATCCCGGGCGTTAGCTGCGTGAAGCCGATGGGTGCGCTGTATGCGTTCCCGCGGATTGACCCGAAGGTGTGCCCGATCCTCAACGACGAGAAGTTCGCGCTTGACCTGCTGCTGTCGGAAAAGCTGCTGATCGTGCAGGGTACGGCGTTCAACTGGCCGTGGCCGGACCACTTCCGCGTGGTGACCTTGCCACGGGTGGACGACCTGGAAGCGGCGATTGGGCGGATTGGCAATTTCCTGCGGACTTATTCGCAGTAAGTGATGGCCCTGGGGGGCGCTTTGCGCCCCTTTCGCGACACAAGGCCGCTCCTACAGGAGATCGCGTACTCCTGTAGGAGCGGCCTTGTGTCGCGATGGGCTGCGCAGCGGCCCCAAAATACCCAAGGCATGTTTCTTACATCCTGCAACGCTCTATCCCACAGCCCCCGCGCCATCCTCTGCCATACTCCGCCGTACACAGTTTGAAATAGTCGCCCGATTGAATCGACGCGACAGGCCCCTTATATACCCCGCAGTAAGCGACAATTCATCCGTCAGGAGAACGTAACAACCATGATGCGCATTCTGTTGTTTGTGGCCACCAACCTTGCGGTGGTGCTGGTTGCAAGCATTACCCTGAGCCTGTTCGGTTTCAACGGGTTCATGGCCGCCAACGGGGTCGACCTGAACCTCAGCAGCCTGCTGGTGTTCTGCGCCGTGTTCGGCTTTGCCGGCTCCCTGGTCTCGCTGTTCATCTCCAAGTGGATGGCGAAGATGAGCACCGGTACCCAGATCATCAGCCAGCCTCGCACCCGCCACGAGCAGTGGCTGTTGCAAACGGTCGAGGAGCTGTCCCGCGAAGCCGGTATCAAAATGCCCGAGGTGGGTATCTTCCCGGCTTACGAGGCCAACGCCTTCGCCACCGGCTGGAACCGTAACGACGCGCTGGTAGCGGTATCCCAGGGCCTGCTGGAGCGCTTCTCGCCCGATGAAGTGCGTGCGGTGCTGGCCCACGAGATCGGCCACGTGGCCAACGGCGACATGGTCACCCTGGCGCTGGTGCAGGGCGTGGTGAACACCTTTGTGATGTTCTTTGCGCGCATCATCGGCAACTTCGTCGACAAGGTCATTTTCAAGAACGAAGAAGGCCAGGGCATTGCCTACTACGTGGCGACCATCGTTGCCGAGCTGATCCTGGGCATTCTGGCCAGCATGATCGTGATGTGGTTCTCGCGCCGCCGCGAATACCGCGCCGACGAAGCCGGTGCGCAACTGGCCGGTACTGCGGCGATGATCGGCGCCCTGCAACGCCTGCGGGTGGAGCAAGGCCTGCCGGTGCACATGCCTGATACCATGAAAGCTTTCGGCATCAATGGCGGCCTGAAGCACGGCCTGGCCGGGCTGCTGATGAGCCACCCGCCGCTGGAAGACCGTATCGAGGCCCTGCGCCGCCGCGGTTGATCCACTGGGCAATTCAGAAAGGGCGACTTCGGTCGCCCTTTTTTGTACGAATCACCGGCTAACCCGATACACCCGTTCCAACAGGCTGGAGGCCCCAGCCTGCAAGAACTTGGGGCTTTCCTGAATCATCTCCACGGCTTCCAGCTCATCCAGATACCATCCGGCCAACCCCTGCCGTACCTCTTCATCCCCCACCGAAAACGGCGGCCCATCCAGCAGCGACTGGTCATAATCCAGTGTCACCAGCAGCCCCCTGCACCTCGCAGGCAACAATGACGACAAAGCCTCCATGTACTTCGCACGCATCTGCGATGGAAGCGCAATCAGCGCCGCACGGTCATACAGCCCCACGCAGTCCCCGACATCCTCCGCCCGCAGCGCAAAGAAGTCGCCACACCACAACTCCACGTCACCATGACGCCAGAGCTCGAATGCGCCTTGCTTACGCACCTCGGGTTCAAGCCCATGCTCGCGGAAGAAATCCTCCACCGCCCGCCGCGACAGCTCCACACCCAGCACGCGATATCCCTGCCCCGCCAGCCAGGCCAAGTCCAGGCTTTTGCCACACAGCGGCACCAGCACGCGACCGCCAGGCGCCAGGCCCAACGTTGGCCAGTGCGCCTGCAAGTACGGATTGACCTGCCCCTGGTGAAAGCCGATCTGGTTGTCGGCCCACCGTTTGTGCCAGAACGCTGGCTCCATGGTTGCTCCTTGTTTATCGAGTAAACCGATAGAAAACGCGTAAAACTTGCGATGGATATCGATCAGTTTCTGATCGAAGATGAGTGCATCTTAACCCTCAGGACCTCGCCATGCTGCCCAGCCTGTTCATCTCCCATGGTTCCCCCATGCTCGCCCTGCACCCCGGTGCCAGCGGGCCAGCGTTGGCCGGGCTGGCCAACAGCCTGCCACGGCCCAAGGCCATCGTGGTGGTGTCGGCGCACTGGGAGAGCCGTGAGCTGCTGGTGACCAGCAGCGCACAGCCCGAGACCTGGCACGACTTCTACGGCTTCCCGCCGGCTTTGTACGCGGTGCAGTACCCGGCGCCGGGCGAGCCTTCCCTGGCAGGCGAGGTCAGCGAGTTGTTGAAGGCTGCCGGCCTGCCAGCCCGCCTGGACGCTCAGCGGCCGTTCGACCACGGCGCCTGGGTGCCGCTGTCGCTGATGTATCCGGATGCGAGCATTCCGGTGGTACAGGTTTCACTGCCCAGCCACATGGGGCCGACGTTGCAGGTGAAGGTGGGCCAGGCCTTGGCGGGGTTGCGCGCCGAGGGTGTGCTGCTGATCGGTTCGGGAAGTATCACCCATAACCTGGGCGAGCTGGACTGGCATGCCGGGCCGGAGGTGATCGAACCTTGGGCGCTGGCGTTCAGGGATTGGGTGGTGGAGCGGCTACGGGCGGGTGATCTGGCGGCATTGCTGGATTACCGGCAGCAGGCGCCATATGCCGTGCGTAACCACCCCAGTGATGAGCATTTGCTGCCGCTGTTCTTTGCCCTGGGGGCTGGTGGCAAGTTTGGGGTGGTGCACCAAGGGTTCACCTTGGGGGCGCTGGGGATGGACATTTATCGGTTCGACTGAAAATCGCTGGGGGCGCTTTGCGCCCCTTTCGCGACACAAGGCCGCTCCTACAAGGGACCGCGTACCGCCATGGGCCGCGCGCCCTGTAGGAGCGGCCTTGTGTCGCGATGGGCTGCGCAGCAGCCCCAAAATCCCACAGGCAAAAAAAATCCCCAGCCAAGGCCGGGGATTTTTTATTGCGCCAGGATCAATCCTCGCGGTAGCGACGCAGCTTCAGCTGCTTGCCAGCCACGCGGGTGTCCTTGAGCTTGGACAGCAGCTTCTCCAGGCCGTCTTCCGGCAGCTCGACCAGGCTGAAGCTGTCGCGCACCTGGATACGGCCGATGGCGTCACGGGCCAGGCCACCTTCGTTGAGGATCGCGCCCAGCAGGTTCTTGGCAGCGATACCGTCACGGGCACCCAGGGCGGTGCGGCAACGCACGCGGCCTTCGGCCAGCGGCATCGGCGCACGGCGCTCGCGGTCACCACGGTCAGGGCGCTCGCTGCGCTCACCACGCTCGGTACGCTCGCCACGTGGGGCACCAACGCCTGGCACCAGCGGCTGCTCACGCTCTACCGCCGCCAGGTCCAGCGCCTGGCCATTGGTGGCCTTGCGCAACAGGGCAGAGGCCAGGGCACGCGCGCTGCAACCCAGGTCGGCAGTCAGGCGGTCGAACAGGTCGCCGTGAGTGGCTTCAGCTTCGGCTACCAGTGGCGCCAGGCTCGAAGTCAGCTTCTTGATGCGGGCATCCAGCACGGCCTGAGCATTCGGCAGGCGGGCTTCGGCTACCTTTTGACCGGTAACACGCTCGATCACCTGCAGCATGCGGCGCTCACGCGGGGTAACCAGCAGCAGCGCACGGCCTTCGCGACCGGCACGGCCGGTACGGCCGATACGGTGTACGTAGGATTCCGGGTCGTACGGCATGTCAACGTTGAACACGTGGGTGATGCGCGGCACGTCCAGGCCACGGGCAGCAACGTCGGTGGCAACAACGATGTCCAGGCGGCCATCCTTGAGCGAGTCGATTACGCGCTCGCGCTGGTTCTGGGCGATGTCACCGTTCAGTGCAGCAGCCTTGTAGCCTTTGGCTTCCAGCGCGGCGGCCAGGTCCAGGGTGGCTTGCTTGGTACGCACGAAGGCGATCAGCGCGTCGAACTCTTCCACTTCCAGCAGACGCAGCACAGCCGGGATCTTCTGGTCGGCGTGGACCATCAGGTGGGCCTGCTCGATCGCGGTAACGGTCTGGGTCTTGCTCTGGATCTTGACGTGCTTGGGCTCACGCAGGTGACGTTCGGCGATCGAACGGATCGACGACGGCAGGGTAGCGGAGAACAGTACGGTCTGACGGGTAGCCGGGATGGCATCGAAGATCACTTCGAGGTCGTCCATGAAGCCCAGCTTCAGCATCTCGTCGGCTTCGTCCAGTACCAGGTACTGCACGGTCGACAGGACTTTTTCGTCACGACGCAGGTGGTCGCACAGGCGGCCCGGGGTGGCCACGACGATTTGCGCGCCATTGCGGATTGCACGCAGCTGTGGGCCCATCGGGGCGCCACCGTATACGGCAACCACGTTCACGCCCGGCATCTGCTTGGCGTAGGTTTCGAAAGCGGTAGCAACTTGCAGCGCCAACTCACGGGTTGGCGCCAGGATCAGGGCTTGCGGTTCGCGCTTGCTCACATCGATCTTGTTGAGGATCGGCAGGGCGAAGGCAGCGGTCTTGCCGGTGCCCGTCTGCGCCTGGCCGATCATGTCATGACCGGCGAGGATGATCGGGATCGATTGTTGCTGAATGGCGGACGGCTCTTCGTAGCCGGTCGCCAGAACGGCAGCAACAATATTCGGATTAAGATCGAGAGCGGCGAAGCCGCCGGTTTCCTGGGTCATGGGTCTGCCTCTAGGTGCATCCGCAAAGACCCATGCTCCAAAGCTGCACATGCCTTGAAAGACCGTCAGGTCACCCAGGCAGCTTTGGCGGCGGGGATTTGCGAAAACGATTGAAAAAGAATACTTGGGAAGGTCCGCCTAGCGGACGTGCAGCCGAAGCTGGACTCGGAGGATTTGCACCACCTGATTTTGAGGTCCGCTAAAAGACCGGCGCGTACTATACCCGAAATCGTGCGGGGACGTGAGGAATATTTTCAGGGTGCAGGGCCAGTATCGAGCCATCAATGGCCAGGCGCTGAATCGATAATTCCTGAATGCCGGCACGGTCCCTGTAGGAGCGGCCTTGTGTCGCGAAAGGGCCGCAGAGCGGCCCGGGCATTATCCGCTGCGAAGCTGAAAATGTGGGGCCGCTGCGCGCCCCGCTCGCGACACAAGGCCGCTCCTACAGGGACCGCGACAGCGCTCAGGTTTCGCATAAGCCGCGCCAGCCATTCAGGTAGCCGGCCGAATCTCGCGGATCAACCCTTCCAGGCTATAACCCAACCGCGGCGCCAGCGCCTCGGCCCGGGCCCGCAGCCCTTCCACCTCCAGCGTTTGCTCGAGGTCCGCCGGCACCAGCAGGATCACATTGCCCTCCTTCACCGGCAGTTCCCAGTAATGCCGGTGGTACAGCCCGCGCAGCAATGCCGCACCCAGCGGCTTGCCATCATCGGTGGCCCACTGGTTGATCACCAGCCAACCACCCGGGTTCAGCTGTTGCTGGCAGTTCTCAAGAAAATTCCACGCCAGGTGCCCCACGCCCGGGCCGTGGTCGGTGTACAGGTCGACGAACAGCAGGTCGGCCTTCTCTGCCGTGGGCAGCAACTCGATGGCATCACCAATGCGCACGTACAACCGTGGGTCGTCATCCAGCCCAAGGTGTTCCATGGCCAGGCGCGGTACATCCGGGCGCAATTCGATGGCCTCGATGTCTTCCAGCGGCAGGAACTTCATGCACGCCTGGGTCAGCGTGCCGGCACCCAGGCCAAGAAACAGCGCGCTCTCCGGCTGCTCATGGCACAGCGCGCCCACCAGCATGGCGCGGGTGTAGTCGTACTCCAGCCAGCTGGGATCGGCCGTGAACACACAGCTTTGCTCGATGGCATCGCCGAATTCCAGAAAGCGGTAGTCGTCTACTTCATACACGCTGATGACGCCAAAGGCATCCTCCACTCGCGCCAGCAGCCGCTCTTCCCGTTCCGCCGTCATGCTCACCACCCACCCGCGCAAAAACGCGCATTGTCCGCCAACACCCTGGATGCAACAAGCACAGCGCCAACTGTTACCATGGCCTGAAGCCTACAACCTACAAGACCGAGCCCGAGATGAACCAACCGTGGAGCCCTGACAGCTGGCGCGCCCTGCCGATCCAGCAGCAACCGACCTACCCCGACGCCGCGCACCTGCTGAAGGTTGAACAGACCCTGGCCAGCTACCCGCCGCTGGTGTTCGCGGGCGAGGCACGTGAGCTGCGCAGGCAGTTTGCCGAGGTAACCGAAGGCCGTGCCTTCCTGTTGCAGGGTGGCGACTGCGCCGAGAGCTTTGCCGAATTCTCGGCGGCAAAAATCCGCGATACCTTCAAGGTGCTGCTGCAAATGGCCATTGTCATGACCTTTGCTGCCGGTTGCCCGGTGGTCAAGGTTGGGCGCATGGCCGGCCAGTTCGCCAAGCCACGCTCCTCGGGCGATGAAACCATTGGCGACATCACCCTGCCCGCCTACCGTGGCGACATCGTCAACGGCATCGGTTTTGACCCCAAAAGCCGCATTCCCGACCCGGAGCGCCTGCTACAGGCTTACCACCAGGCCACCGCCAGTCTCAACCTGTTGCGCGCCTTCGCCCAGGGCGGTTTTGCCGACCTGCACCAGGTGCACAAGTGGAACCTGGACTTCATCGCCAACTCGGCGCTGGCCGACAAGTACCACCAACTGGCCAACCGCATCGACGAAACCCTGGCGTTCATGCGTGCCTGCGGCCTGGACAGCGCACCGCAACTGCGCGAAACCAGCTTCTTTACCGCCCACGAAGCGCTGCTGCTGAACTATGAAGAAGCCTTTGTGCGCCAGGACAGCCTGACCGGCGACTACTACGACTGCTCGGCGCACATGCTGTGGATTGGCGACCGCACCCGCCAGCTGGACGGCGCCCATGTGGAGTTCCTGCGTGGGGTGCACAACCCGATCGGGGTCAAGGTTGGCCCAAGCATGAACCCTGAAGAGCTGATCCGCCTGATCGACACGCTGAACCCGGCCAACGACCCAGGGCGCCTGAACCTGATCGTGCGCATGGGCGCGAGCAAGGTCGGCGAGCACCTGCCGGGGCTGATCCGCACCGTCGAGCGCGAGGGGCGCAAGGTGCTGTGGAGCTCAGACCCGATGCACGGCAATACCATCAAGGCCAGCAGTGGCTACAAGACCCGGGATTTTGCGCAGATCCTGGATGAAGTTAAGCAGTTCTTCCAGGTGCACCAGGCCGAAGGCAGCCATGCGGGCGGCATTCACATCGAGATGACCGGGCAGAACGTTACCGAATGTATTGGCGGCGCTCGGCCGATTACCGAGGATGCGTTGTCAGATCGTTACCACACGCACTGCGATCCGCGCATGAATGCCGATCAGTCGCTGGAGCTGGCGTTTTTGATTGCCGAGACGCTTAAGCAAGGACGGCGCTAAAAGCATTCGCGGGCACGCCCGCTCCCACAGGTTTTGCACAAGACTTGAGCGCTGTGCAGTACCTGTGGGAGCGGGCGTGCCCGCGAATAGGCCGGTAAGCCCACCGACAAACTCAGCCTATTTACGCAGCGGATCATCCCAGAAATGCCGCTCGGCCTCTTGCTGGATATCCGCCCTGCTCAACCCCAGGTCATGCAGGGTCGCATCACTGAGGCGGGCCAGCTCCTGACGCTGACGGTACAGCTGCAGCCAGCGCGCTGGGCGCTGCAGGGCCGCATGCCACAGGTGGTTCAGGGAGAAGGCAGGTTGCTGGATGCTGCTGACATGACCTTTCATCGTGAAGCCCTCCGTGTTGGATGGCTTCAGTCTCGCGCCGGGCTTAAGATCAATCCAACGAATGTTTCTGATGCCATGCATCTCGGAGATTGATGCAATGTCCCAGTACCAGAGCCTCGATGCGGACGTACTGCGCACCTTCGTCGCCATCGCCGAGCAAGGCGGCTTCACCCGCGCCGGCGAAGTGGTCAACCGCACCCAGTCGGCGGTGAGCATGCAGATGAAACGCCTGGAAGAGGACATTCTGCAACGCCAGCTGTTCGAGCGTGACGGCCGCCAGGTAAGGCTCACTGCCGAAGGCCAGGTGCTGCTGGGCTATGCCAGGCGCATTCTCAAACTGCATGGCGAGGTGTTCAACACCCTGCGCATGCCGCACATGGTCGGGCTGGTGCGCATCGGCACGCCGGACGACTACGCCATGCGCTTTTTGCCGACCATTCTGTCGAGCTTTGCCCAGGCCTACCCGCTGGTACAGGTAGAGGTGCATTGCGATTCATCCAAGCAACTGATGCTGCGCCAGGACCTGGACCTGACCATCGTCACCCGCGAGCCGGGCAACGAGATTGGCCAGCTACTGCGCCAGGAACGCCTGGTATGGGCCGCCGCCGAGGGCTTTTGCCCGCAAGAGCAGCGGCCAATGCCTGTAGCGCTGTTCAACACCGATTGTTTCTGCCGCGCCTGGACGTGCAATGCACTTGAGGCGCAGGGCATCGATTACCGCATTGCCTATACCAGCCCAAGCCTGGCGGCGATCTTTGCCATTGTCACGGCGGGGTTGGCGGTGACTGCGCAGTTGCAGAGCCTGATTGGCGGCAACATCCGCATATTGGGTGAACAGGATGGGCTGCCGCAGTTGCCAGTGGCCAATGTGATGCTGGTGCGCAGCACCCAGAACCCTTCGCCGATTACCGACTGCATGGCCGACTATATCGTCGAAGGGTTCAAGTAAGCCGGGGCTGCTACGCAGCCCATCGCGACACAAGGCCGCTCCTACAGGGGTACGCGATCTCCTGTAGGAGCGGCCTTGTGTCGCGATGGGCCGCAAAGCGGCCCCAAATTCTCAAAGCTCAAACCCGAGCATCACCGCACACACCACCAGGAAGACACAGAACATCGCCCGCAACACTTTCTCGGGCAACGCATGGGCCAGCTTCACCCCCCAACTGATGCTAAGCAGCCCACCGACAGCCAGCGGAATCCCCACCCCCCAGTCAACACTGTGGTGCACCCCATACGTCACCAACGTCACCAAGGTACTTGGCGCCGCCAGCGCCAGCGACAACCCCTGCGCTACCACCTGGGTCGTGCCGAACACACTGGTCAGGATCGGTGTGGCCACCACCGCGCCGCCCACCCCGAACAACCCGCCCATGGTGCCGGCAAAGCTGCCCAGCACGCCCAGCCACGGCCAGGCATAACGCAGCTCGGCAGTGGGCGGCGACACCTTCATGAACATCCGCGCCACGTTCCACACCGCCAGGGCCACCAGAAAGCCGACAAAACCCAGGCGCATGGAATGCGCATCAAGCCCCACCGCCCAGATCGAACCCAACCAGGCGAACAGGAAGCTGCACGCCGACAGCGGTAGCGCATGGCGCAACTCGATACGGTTGCGCTGGTGATAACGCCACAAGGCCAGCAGCACATTCGGCACCACCATCACCAGCGCCGTGCCCTGCGCCAGTTGCTGGTCCAGACCAAACAACACACCCAACGCCGGAATCGCAATCAGCCCGCCACCAATACCGAACAAGCCCCCCATGGTGCCCAGGGCGGCACCCAGCACGATATACAACAACCACTCGATCATCAGGGCCTCATCCGCCTATTTGCATAATGCGAGCATGCTAACGATTGCAGGCTGGCAGGGAAACGCACAGCAGCGCACAATGGCTATGCGTTTTTCGCAAAAGCAAGGCAGCCATGAGCCCCGATACCCTTACCGACCAACTGAGCCTGTTCCTCGATGTGCTGGAGACCGGCAGCTTTTCTGCCGCCGCCCGTCGCCACCCACTGACCCCGTCCGCCGTAGCCCGGCGCATCGACAACCTGGAAAACGCCGTCGGCAGCCGCCTGTTCACCCGCAGCACCCACGCGGTGCGCGCCACTCCAGCGGGCAATGCGTTTGCCGAACGGGCCAGGCGCATCATCGAGGAACTGCGCCTGGCCCGGGCCGAGGCAGTATCGCTGAGCAACGCACCGGAAGGGCTGATTCGCATCGACGCCCCGGCCGCGTTCGGCCGTCGCCACCTGGCCCCGGCCATCGCCGACTTCCTGGTGGCCTACCCAGGCCTGGACGTGCAGTTGCGCCTGATCGACAGTTTCGTCGACCTGCATGGCAGCCACCTGGGCGAGGTCGACCTGGTGCTGCGCGCCGGCCCCTTGGCCGACACTCGCCTGGTCGCCACACCGCTGGCCTACATGGTGCGCATCGCCTGTGCCAGCCCCGCCTACCTGGCCAGCCGCGGCATGCCCACCTGCCCCAGCGAACTGCCCGGGCACGACGGCCTGGACTGGGACGGCCTGGCACCGCCGTTCGCCTGGCGCTTCAATGTGGCCGGGCAAACCCGCCTGTACCGCCCCGCGCGCATGCGCATGGCCGCCAACAATGCCGAAACCCTGCTGTTCGGCGCCCTCGCCGGCTTAGGGGTTGCCCACCTGCCCACCTGGCTGATCAGCGAATACCTGTTGCGCGGCGAACTGGTACCGTTGTTTTGCGACGGCGGCCTGCCCGCAGCCGAGTCCAGCGGCATTTACGCGTTACGCCTGGAACATGAAACGAACTCTCGCAGCCGTTTGCTGCTCGAATTCCTCAAGAGCCGCTTCAGCCCGGTGCCACCCTGGGACCTGGCCTTGCGCAGTGAACTGCGCGAGTAATGCGCGCACTAATGATCAGCGAGCCAGAATTATCCATTACTACCTTCAAGGACCTGCATGAACGCCGACACCCAAGCCTCCTGTGACGAGCTGCTGCTGGACAACCAGGTCTGCTTCGCCCTGCACTCCACCTCGTTGCTGATGACCAAGGTCTACAAGCCGCTGCTACAAGCGTTAGGCCTGACCTACCCGCAGTATCTGGCCATGCTCGTGCTGTGGGAGCGCGACGGCCTGACCGTGGGCGAAATCAGCCAGCACCTGCTCACCGACCCCGGCTCGCTGACCCCGCTGCTAAAGCGCCTGGAAAGCGAAGGCCTGCTGCAACGCAACCGCAGCCGCGAAGACGAACGCGTGGTGATGGTACAGCTGACCGACAAAGGCCGCGCCCTGCAGCAGCAAGCCAAAAAGGTGCCACAGTGCATTCTCAAGGCCAGCGGGCGAAGCCTTGAGCAGTTGCAGCAACTGCAGGCCGAGCTGCTGAACCTGCGCGAGAGCCTGCAAAAAAACCTCTGACAGCTATGCTGTGCCATGGCCGTTCGGATGAGCGGCGAAGATTTATCTTGCGCGCAAACTAATTGCGCGCTAATTTAAATCCCACACCAACCCGCGCCGTCCCAAACAGGAAGCGCACAGCACATTAGCGAGGCTCAAGATGCAAAAGGTCACTCCGCTGTACATCGCAGAAGCTACCTCCACCGGTGGGCGCGACGGCAAATCCAAATCCAGCGACGGCAAGCTGGTTGTCAGCCTGAGCACGCCTAAAGAACTGGGCGGCGCTGGCGGTGACGGCACCAACCCTGAGCAGATGTTCGCCGCCGGTTACTCGGCCTGCTTCATCGGCGCACTCAAATTTGTAGCCGGGCAAGAGAAGAAAGCCCTGCCGGCAGATGCCTCGATCACCGCGAAGGTGGGCATCGGCCAGATCCCGGGCGGTTTTGGCCTGGACATCGACTTGCACATCAACCTGCCGGGCCTGGCCCAGGCCGATGCCGAAGGGCTGGTGGAAAAAGCGCACAAGGTGTGCCCGTACTCCAACGCCACCCGCGGCAATGTGGATGTACGCCTGCACGTGACGGTGTAAATCACAGGCACAAAAAAACCCGGCCAAGGCCGGGTTTTCGCGTTTCACAAGAAGGATTACTTCTTGGAGCGGCCTTTGAAGCTGTTGTCGCGAGTGTCGATGTCGATCCACTCGTCGATCTGGATGAAGTCGGCAACCTGGATCTCGGTACCGTTCTTCAGTTTGGCAGGCTTCATGACCTTGCCCGAGGTGTCGCCGCGAGCAGCGTTCTCGGTGTAGACAACCTGACGGCTGATGGTGGTCGGCAGTTCAACCGATACCAGGCGGCCTTCGAAGAACACGGCTTCGCAGATGTCTTCCATGCCTTCTTCGATGTACGGCAGAACGGCGTCGATGTCTTCGGCGTTCAGTTCGTACATGGTGTAGTCGGTGGTGTCCATGAAGGTGTACGAGTCACCGCTGATGAACGACAGGGTCGCTTCTTTGCGATCCAGGATCACGTCGTCCAGCTTGTCGTCCGCACCGTATACGGTTTCGGTCTTGTAGCCGGTCAGCAGGTTCTTCAGCTTGGTCTTCATGATCGCGCTGTTACGGCCCGACTTGGTGAACTCAGCTTTTTGAACCAGCCACGGGTCGTTGTCGATGCGCAGTACGGTACCGGGTTTCAGTTCTTTACCAGTTTTCATTACGAAGTATCCGAATCTGGATGGATTTATAAAAATCGAGGCCGCGTATCATAGCGAATTTCGGCAAAAGTGTACTAGCGCTGTGGCAAGGTCCGGCTGAGCGGCCTGTCGCGCCGCCCAAAGCCGGGCATGCTGCTGCAGTTCTGGCCAATGCCGGCGGGCCGCCTGCCAGGCCTGCCCCATGTCGCGATTCATGTTCCAGGCACGCCACAGCCCGAGCAGGGCGGCATCGGCATCGTCTGACAGGCCGCGTCGATAATGCGCGAGAAACGCTTCGAGCTTTTCCCAGTGGGCGTTCTCGTCCTGCACATAGATGTGCCACAGCATCGGCTGCCCTGCCCACTGCGCACGCACGAACGAGTCTTCGCCACGCACCGCGTTGAAATCGCAACTCCACAGCAACCGGTCGTAGTCGTCCTGGCTGACGAAAGGTAATACCTGCACGGTCAGCGCCCCTCGCTTGCGCACGCTGCCCACTGGCAGCGTTGTCTCGCCCAGCCATTGGCTGAGCCCCGCCACGACGCGCCCCTGCGGCACCAGCAGGTGGCAAGGTTGCTCGCCCGTGGCCAGGGCATCAAGCCAATTGCCCAACTGCGGGTTTTCGTAAGCGAACAGCGAAACCAGCAACGCCCCCGCTTCGGGGTTTACGCCAAGCTGCTGCAAGAAGGCCTGCCGTGCCCCCTGCTGAAATGCGTCACGCCGTGCCAACAGCGAGCCCTCACGCAGCAGGCCACCGGTCTTTTCGGTAAAGCCGGGGAAGAAAAACACCTTGCGCAGGCCACCGGGCTGCGGCGAAGGCAAACCATGGCAGCCCTCCACCCAGTCCTCGGCACTGAGGTATTCGAGGTTCAGCCAGCGCGGCGGCGTGGCGCAGGCACGCATGGCTTCTACGTACGGTGCCGGCAACTGGCAGGCGAATGCGCCAATCACCACTTCGGCCGGCGCTACCGGCAACCAGGTCGCCGGCCACTGGCGCACTTCCACGCCCTGCTGCCACTGCTGCGCCAAGGTGGCATCAGCCTCTGGGCACAGGGGCGTGAATGCATTGAGGTCATCCACCCACAGGCGCACCGCCAGGCCATGCTCGGCCACCAACTGCCGGGCCAGGCGCCAGGTCACGCCGATATCACCGTAGTTATCGACGACACTGCAGAAGATGTCCCAGGTGGCTTTCATGTGCCCCTCCTGTGCGGGTGCAAAAACCGCGAATTCTGCGCACAAATTGTCGCAGACAAAAGCACCTGCGCGGAAAAATGCCCAGGCGCGTGCGACAATGCACCCTGACCGACCCTGCCAGGAGGCTGCCATGCCCCGCCACCGTGAACTGAAGATCACCCTCAAGCCGTTGCCGTTGATCCTGTGCGTAGCCTTTGGCCTGTGGCTGGGCGCGGTGGCCATTGTGGCGAGTGCCTGGCTGGCGCTGTTGTTCTGGCCGCAGCAGGTGCAGCCGCTGGCCCAGGCCCTGCCCCCCGGCGTCTATCAGCCAGCACCGGCGCAGGCAGCAGCCCCGGCCAGGGATGCTCAAGCCGAGATGTTCGACCGCTACAAGGCCATCCTGCACAAGCAAGAACAGCAACAGGCCGCCGAAGCAGCCCAGGGCAACCCGCGCAACCTCAACAGCCCCAAGTGCCAGTTCTGGCTGCAGCAGAACCGCACGGCGCCCACCGATAAAAGCCAGGCCAACGTGCTGGAGTTCTGTTACTGACCATGGACAAGCCCCACTTGCTGGCGCAGATCGTCGCCACCCTTGCGCATGACCTGGACGTGCTGACCCGCGCGGCGCAAACCGCCTACGAGGCCGCTACCGCCGAAGAAAACATTGCCGAGAACAAGTACGACACCCTGGGCCTGGAAGCCTCGTACCTGGCCACCGGCCAGGCCCGTCGTAGTGCAGAGATCCGCCAGGCGTTGCTGATTTACCAGCAACTGCTGCTGCGTGATTATGACCCGGCGCGCGGGGTGCAGATCAGCAATCTGGTTTGCCTGGAAGATCAGGACGGCGGCCAGCGCCGGCTGTTTCTTGGGCCGGAAGCGGCAGGCCTGAAGATTGGCGAGGGCGACGGGTTGGTGACCGTGATTACCCCGCGCTCACCATTGGGGCAGCAACTGATGGGCAAGAAAATTGATGATGAGGTGAGCCTGGGCGCACAGGCGTTGTTCGTTGTTGATGTTGTCTGAACTGGCCTCCTCTGCGCCTGATCAGCTAGCGCGGGCGTTGTAGGAGCGGCCTTGTGTCGCGAAAGGGCTGCGCAGCAGCCCCAGCCATTTATGCACCAGCGCTAAAATCCCGGGGCTGCTGTGCAGCCCTTTCGCGACACAAGGCCGCTCCTACAGCGACCGCATCAAGCCTGGGGACAGTGTTGCTACCTCGAGAGTGCGCAAGGCATCGAACCACCCCGCCAACCCCTGCTCCGCGAACTTTTCCACCACAAAATCGATAAACGCCCGGGTCTTGCCCGGCATCAGCTTGTGCTCGGCGAAGTACAGGCTGATATGCCCATCATCCACATACCAGTCCGGCAGAACCCGCTGCAGCCGCCCGTTTTGCAGGTACGGCACGGCAAACGGCAGGCTCACCAGCGCAATCCCCAAGCCTTGCTCAGCCACCACACAGGCCGCGTCCGAGTCGCTCATGGTCATCGCCTGGCGCAGCTGTAACGGCTGCTGCGCCTGCCCGCGGCTGGTCAAAGGCCACGAACGCACCCGCCCCGTCTGCGGTGAGCGGATCAGGATGCCGTCGTGGCGTTGCAGCACCTCTGGGTCGGCAATCGGCGCGTGCCGCTGTAGATAGGCTGGCGCCGCCACCAGTACCCGGTGCGCCGGGGTCAGCTTGCGCGCCACCACGCCAGGCGGCAGTTCAAAACCACCGCCAATCGCGGCGTCGAAGCCTTGGCCGATCAGGTCCACCTGGCGGTTGTCAAAATGCCAGTCCGGGGTAATGGCTGGGTATCGGCGCAAGAATTCGCCCAGCAACGGCAACACGTACAACCGCCCGAACACCGTGCCCATGCTCACCCGCAACAAACCCGCCGGCTGGCCCTCGGCACTGGCCAGGTTGGCCACCGCGTACTGGATGGTGCGGAAACTGTCGCTGACTTCACCCAGAAAACGCTGCCCCGCCTCGGTCAAGGTCAGCTTGCGGGTACTACGCTGGAACAACCGCACACCCAGGCGCGCCTCCAGCTGGGCAACGTGCTTGCCTACGGCGGCCGGGGTAATGCTCAGGCGCCTGGCGGCCTCGGCAAAGCTGCCGACCTCGGCACTGCGGATGAAGCACTCCAACGCGTTGAACGATTCCATCGCCATGATCAGCAACCAAAGGTTTACTCTGCAGATAGTGATTGCCATCTTATCAGCAGGTAATCAGGCGCCGATACTGCGCCCATCCAAGGCATTTCGGCCTGGCTTCCAGCAGGAGATCAGCATGTCCAAGCAACTTACACTCGAAGGCAAAGTAGCCCTGGTTCAGGGCGGTTCCCGCGGCATCGGTGCAGCCATCGTGCGGCGCCTGGCCCGCGAAGGTGCACAGGTGGCCTTCACCTATGTCAGCTCCGCCGGCCCCGCAGAAGAACTGGCCCGGGAAATTACCGAAAACGGCGGCAAGGCCCTGGCCCTGCGGGCTGACAGTGCCGATGCAGCGGCCGTGCAACTGGCGGTGGACGACGCCGCCAAAGCCTTCGGCAGGCTGGATATCCTGGTCAACAACGCCGGGGTACTGGCGGTGGCACCGGTAACCGAGTTCGACCTGGCCGCCTTTGACCGCATGCTGGCGGTGAACGTGCGCAGCGTGTTCGTTGCCAGCCAGGCCGCAGCGCGCTACATGGGCCAGGGCGGGCGCATCATCAACATTGGCAGCACCAACGCCGAGCGCATGCCGTTTGCCGGTGGCGCGCCCTATGCCATGAGCAAGTCGGCGCTGGTTGGCCTGACCCGCGGCATGGCGCGTGACCTGGGGCCGCAGGGCATTACCGTGAACAACGTGCAGCCGGGGCCGGTGGACACCGACATGAACCCGGCCAGCGGCGAATTTGCCGAAAGCCTGATCCCGATGATGGCGATTGGGCGGTATGGCGAGGCGGATGAGATTGCCAGCTTCGTGGCGTATCTGGCAGGGCCGGAGGCTGGGTACATCACCGGGGCCAGCTTGACTGTGGATGGTGGGTTTGCTGCCTGATTGAAAGGTTGCATGTGCCGGCCTCTTCGCGGGCTTGCCCGCTCCCACAGGGACTGCACTGCGCTCAAGCTGGGTGCGGTCGTTGTGGGAGCGGGTTTACCCGCGAAGAGGCCGGCACAGGCTTACCCATTGTCAGCCCCCAGACGCTGCTCCATCACCTCCAGAAATGCCCGCGCAGCCGGTGTCGGGCTGGAGGACCACACGGCATACAGGTGCCGCACCGGCGCATCCACCAGCCGCGCCACCGCCACACCTCCGATGCCCTGCGCCACCCGCTCTGGCACAAGGCCCACCGCCATGCCCCGTTGCACGAACTTTTCAACCAGCCGCACATGCCCGATTTCAAACTGCACCCGACGCTGCAACCCCACCGCCTGAAACGCCTCATCCGTCTGGCGCCGTGCCCCGGTACCTTCGGGAAAGTCCACCAGCACTTCGTCCGCTAGGTCGGCCAACGCCAACTGCGTCCGGCCGGCAAGCCGATGATCAACCGGCAACAACGCCACCAGTTCCTCCCTGGCCAGCAAGCGATGCTCCACGCCCTGCACCACCTCGCCCTGCCACAGGCCAATGAAGCCAACGTCAAGGCGCCGCTCGACCACATCGGCAATCAGCAATTCGCTCTTGGCCGTGATCCAGCGCACATCCACATCCGGGAAACGACCGTGGAACACTGCCAGCAGGTCGACCAGGTCCAACGCCGTGAGCGAGCTGATTTCACCAATGGCCAGTCGCCCGCGCACCTGCCCGCAAGCCGCCGCCACGTCATCGGCAATACGCCGGGCCGCTTCCACCGCCGGCCGGGCGCTGAGCACAAAAGCCTCGCCGGCAGGGGTCAGGCGAACCCGTCGCGAACTGCGCTCGAACAGGCTGACGCCCAGCTGCGTCTCCAGCCGCGCCACCTGATGGCTAAGCGCCGACTGCACCACATGGCAGCGCTCGGCCGCGCGGGTGAAACTACCGGTATCGGCAACGGCAAGGGCGTATTCGAGCTGCTTCAGGTTCATGCATCTATCTGCTTTCAAGATGGACAAGTTGAAAACTATACATTGGTGTCATGCCAGACACTTCCTGATAATCCTCCCACTTACTACTGCCCGCCACGAGAACCGCATGAACGCCCCCACCCTCAGCCGCGCCCTGATCCTGCTGATGGCTACCGCCACCGGCCTGGCCGTGGCCAGCAACTACTACGCCCAACCGTTGCTGCACAGCATCGCTGAACAGTTCGGCTTGAGCACTGCCAGCGCCGGCAGCATCGTCATCGCTGCGCAACTCAGTTATGGCGCCGGCCTGTTGCTGCTGGCACCGCTGGGGGATCTGTTCGAGCAGCGCCGGCTGATCACCGTGATGACCGCCATTGCCACCCTGGGCCTGGTCATCAGTGCCTGCGCGCCAAGCCTGCCCTGGCTGATCCTCGGCACGGCGCTTACCGGGCTGTTCTCGGTGGTGGCGCAGATCCTCGTGCCCATGGCCGCGTCCCTCAGTGAGCCGCATATGCGTGGCCGTGCGGTTGGCACGCTGATGAGCGGCCTGTTGCTGGGTATCCTGCTGGCACGTACCGCAGCGGGCTTCATGGCCGAGTTGGGCGGCTGGCGCGCCATCTATGTGCTGGCCGCCGTGTTGATGGCGATCACCGCCGTGGCGCTGTCCCGCAGCCTGCCGCAACACCACAGCCATGCCGGGCTGAAGTACCCGGCACTGATCGGCTCGGTGTTCCGCCTGTTCCTTGAAGAGCCGGTGCTGCGCCTGCGTTCGCTGCTCGGCCTGTTGGCATTCAGCCTGTTCGCCCTGTTCTGGACACCCCTGGCCTTCCTGCTGTCCAGCGGCCCGTATCACTATTCCGATGCAGTCATCGGCCTGTTCGGCCTCGCCGGGGCGGCCGGCGCGCTGTCGGCCAACTGGGCCGGGCGCCTGGCCGACCGTGGCAAGGGCTCACTGGGCACTACCGTAGGCCTGGTGGTGGTGTTGCTGTCGTGGGTACCGCTGGGGTTTGCCCAGCAGTCGCTGCTTGCCCTGCTGCTGGGCGTGCTCATGCTCGACCTGGCGGTGCAACTGGTGCACGTGAGCAACCAGAATGCAGTGATTGCCCTGCGGCCCGAGGCCCGCACGCGGCTGAATGCCGGTTACATCACCTGCTATTTCATGGGTGGGGCGCTGGGGTCGTTGCTTGGTACGCAGTTGTTCCAGCACCAGGGCTGGATGGGCATCGTGGTGGCAGGGCTGGTGATTGGCGGGCTGGCGTTACTGGCCTGGGCGCTCGCCAACCGCAAGGTGGCCTGACCGGCGCCAGCGCGACATCGGACCACACTACCCTCCGTCGCATGGTCGTTGACTTGCCTGCCCGGTCAGCGCTCAGTAGGCGCTGGACAATGCCCTTTCCTGACAGGATGACTTTATGACAAGACTCACGGTGCAATCCGGCGATTTCTTGCAAGGTGAAGGCGAGTATCGCAACGGATCGCTCACACTCAAGACCCCGCGCAGCCCCTCCCCGGGCGAGCGCATTTCCCTGGCGCGTATCAGCGACCTCAGGCTGGCCAGCCTGGAATCCAGTCGCAGCCTGGGCACCGCCCTGGGCTGGGGCGTGGCTGGCGCCCTGGTGGCTGGCCCGGTGGGGTTGCTGGCGGGGCTGTGGCTGGGTGGCAAGGAGGAAGAAGCCACCTTCCTCGCCACGTTCAAGGATGGGCGCAAGCTCATGGCCATTACCGACGGCAAGACCTGGTCGAAGATCGATGACAGTTGGCGGCAGCACAAGCGGCCCGCCAACCAGGACTGAATATCGCGGGGCCCGGATCGTTTTATGCTGAAGGCGGCTGTTAAGATGCCGCCTTTTTCATGGCCTGTGCCGGCCTCTTCGCGGGTAAACCCGCTCCCACAGGAACAGCGCTGCCCTTGAGTGTGGCGCGGTCCCTGTGGGAGCGGGCACGCCCGCGAAGAGGCCGGCACAGGTATGTGCATCCAGGAGCCCCACCGCATGCCTCCGTGTCACCCCCGCCTGCCCCTGAGCCTGCTCAGCCTGGGCCTGGCCCTGCATTGCCCGAACCTGCTTGCCGAAGACAGCGTGCTATTGACCCCGTTGCAGGTGTCCGACACCTACACCCACGACGGCTACCAGGCACGCCAGGCCGCAGTGGGCGGTTTCCAGCCTGCGCCCTTGCTCGACACCCCCGCCTCGGTCAGCGTGTTCAGCCAGCAACTGCTGGAAGACCGCCAGGTACGCAAGCTCAGCGAAGTGCTGCAAAGCGACGCTTCGGTCGGCGAAAGCTATGCCCCTATCGGCTACTACGAAAACTTCAATGTACGCGGCTTCGAACTGAATTCCGCCAGCAGCTACCGCATCAACGGCCAGACCATCGCCGGCGAGCAGAACGTGGCCCTGGAGAACAAGCAACAGGTGGAACTGCTCAAGGGCCTGTCCGGCTTGCAGAGCGGCGTGTCGGAGCCGGGCGGCCTGATCAACTACGTGACCAAGCGCGCCGAGGATGTGCGCAGCGTCACGGTGTCGACCAACGAACAAGGCGAACGCTACCTGGCCACCGACCTGGGCGGCTGGTTCGGCAGCGAAAAACAGTTCGGCCTGCGCGCCAACCTGGCCCATGAAGACATCCGCTCTTACGTCGACCACGCCGACGGCAAGCGCGACTTTGCCTCGCTGGCCTTCGACTGGCAGATCAGCCCGGATGCCACCCTGCAACTGGATGCCGAATACCAGCACCGCGAACAGCGCTCGGTACCGGGTTATCAGCTATTGGGCGGTACCGAGGTGCCTCACGGCATCGACCCGGATGACCGCCTGGCCTACCAGCACTGGGCCAAGCCGGTGCAGAACGACTCGCTGAACCTGGGTGGGCGCTTTGAGTACCGCTTCAATGAGGCCTGGACCGGCACCTTGAGCGCGTCGCGCAGCAAGGTGGTGATCGACGACTACAGCGCGTTCGCCTGGGGTTCGAGCGAAGGCGCGTTCTTCGGCAGCAATGGCGACTACGACATCTACGATTTCCGCAGCCCCGACGACACCCGCCGCACCGATGAGGCACAGGCCATGCTCAACGGGCGTTTCGATGCGCTGGGCGTGGGGCATGAGCTGACCGTGGGCACCAGTGCCCAGCGGCGCACGCTGGATCAGCGCCCGTACTACAACGAGTGGCTGGGTACCGGCAACATCTACACCGGCGCCCCTGCCTTCGACCCGTCCGACAAGCCCGTCGGCGCCAGCGAACGCCGGCTGGACAGCCGTCAGTACGGCCTGTTCGTCAACGACCGCATCAGCTTCAACGAGCAATGGCAGACCGTGCTGGGCGCGCGCGCAGTGCGCCTGGATGAAAAGACCTGGGACGAAACCGGTGTTGCCGGGCGCCATACCCGTCAATACGAGTTGCTGCCCAATGCGGCGCTTATCTACAAGCCGCAGCCGGACACCACCGTTTACGCCAGCTACGCCAAGGGCCTGTCTGCCGGCGGCACGGCCCCCTGGTTTGCCAGCAACGCCGCCGAGATCCTTGCGCCTACCACCTCCCACCAGTTGGAGCTGGGCGTCAAGCACGACTGGCAAGGCCTGAGCTTGAGCGCTGCGCTGTTCCAGATCCGCCAGGCCTACCAATACGCCCGCCCGGACGGGGCCGGCAACTTTACCTACGTGCAGCAAGGCCAGCAGAAGAACACCGGCCTTGAGTTGGGTGCCAGCGGCTGGGTGACTTCGAAGCTGCAAGTGCAAGCCAGTGCTGCGGCCATTCGGGCACGGGTGCAGAACAGTGGCACCGATGATTATGAAGGCCACCAGGCGATCAACGTGCCCAGGTTCCGGGCGGCCCTACACGCAGAGTACACGCTTCCGGTGCCGGGCCTGGCACTACTGGGCGGTGCGCGCTACAGCGCCAGCAAGTATGCAAGCCAGGCGGGGAACGTGGAGGTTGGCGGGTATACCGTGTTCGATGTGGGGAGCCGGTACCGTACGCGCATTGGCGGGTATGACACGGTGCTGCGGCTGACCGTGGACAACGTGTTCGACAAGCGCTACTGGCGCGATGTGGGGGATTACCTGGGGGATAACTACCTGTTCCAGGGCGCGCCGCGTACCGCTCGGCTGTCGGCTTCGGTCAGCTTCTAAACTTATTGCGGGCCCCTGTGGGAGCGGGCTTGCCCGCGAAGAAAGCGACGCGGTGTATGGCACCGGCTCTGCCGGCGTTCGCGGGCACGCCCGCTCCCACAAGGATCGCGGCAGCCTTTGGGCATTGCGGCAATGGCCCAAATACAAAAAGCCCCCGGCTTTTCAGCGCGGGGGCCCTTCGCAGAATGTGGCGGTGAAGAAGGGATTTGAACCCTTGATACGATTTCTCGTATACACACTTTCCAGGCGTGCTCCTTCGACCACTCGGACACTTCACCGTTTCTCTTCAAGCCGTGCGGCCCGTCGAGGTGCGCTAATTTAGTGAAAGCGCTTTCCTTTGGCAAGCATTTTTTTCAGTTTTTTCATGTATTTGCATTTGAGCCCCGGTGAACGCTGACCGACCAGTCAGCCTTGCTGCTTTACCTGGCCTCTGGCGCTGGGTAACGTCGTCGCCACGCCAACAAAAGGACTCTGCCATGAGCGAGCTGATTACCTACCACGCCGAAGACGGCATCGTCACCCTGACCCTGAACAACGGCAAGGTGAACGCCATCTCGCCGGACGTCATCACTGCCTTCAACGCCGCGCTCGACCGCGCCACTGAAGAGCGTGCCGTGGTGATCATTACCGGGCAGCCGGGCATTCTGTCTGGCGGTTACGACCTCAAGGTGATGACCAGCGGCCCGAAAGAGGCCATCGGCCTGGTCACGGCCGGCTCCACCCTCGCCCGCCGCCTGCTGTCGCACCCGTTCCCGGTCGTGGTCGCCTGCCCGGGCAATGCCGTGGCCAAGGGTGCGTTCCTGCTGCTGTCGGCCGATTACCGCATTGGCGTTGAAGGGCCGTACAAGGTGTGCCTGAACGAAGTGCAGATCGGCATGACCATGCACCATGCCGGCATCGAACTGGCGCGTGATCGCCTGCGTCGCTCGGCTTTCCACCGTTCGGTGATCAATGCCGAGGTATTTGACCCGGTTGCGGCCGTGGATGCCGGTTTCCTCGACAAGGTGGTGCCGGCAGAGCAGTTGCAGGACGCAGCGCTGGCGGCGGCGCGGGAGTTGAAGAAGCTGAACATGCTGGCGCACAAGAATACCAAGCTGAAGGTGCGTAAAGCATTGCTGGAGGCGCTGGACAAGGCGATCGAGCTGGACCAGCACCATATGGGCTGACCCGCACCGGCCCTTTCGCGGGCTCGCCCGCTCCCACAGGTACAGCGCGATCCCTGTGGGAGCGGGCGAGCCCGCGAAGAGGCCAGCACAGGCTCACAACGAGGTTTGCCCCAACCAGTGCACACCCGTACACTGCCCGGCGACTGTCTGGTGTGAGTCGTACCATGCTTTATTCGTTGCGCATGCTTCTGCTGGCGCTGCACTTTCTTGTCGTTGGCGCCGTGGGCCTGGTCATTGGCCTGTGCCGCCCCTTCAACCCCGACAACAGCCGCCTGTTCGCCCACCTCTACAGCCGGCCGGCCACCTGGCTGATGCGCATCAAGGTCAAGGCCGAGGTCGGGCCGCTGTGGGACCAGCCGCCCGGTTGCGTGATCATTGCCAACCACCAGTCCAACTACGACCTGTTCGTGATCGGCCAGGTGGTGCCGCAGCGTACCGTGGCCATCGGCAAGAAAAGCCTGCGCTGGGTGCCGCTGTTCGGCCAGCTGTTCTGGCTGGGCGGCAACGTGCTGATCGACCGCAACAACGCTTACCAGGCGCGCAAGGCGCTGCACAAGACCACCCAGGTGTTGCAAGACGACACCTCGATCTGGATTTTCCCTGAAGGCACGCGAAACGCTGGCGAACAGTTGCTGGCCTTCAAGAAAGGCGCGTTTCACATGGCCATCGAGGCCGGGGTGCCGATCGTGCCGGTGTGCGTCAGCCGCTATGCCAGGCGCATGAGCCTGAACAGCTGGCGCCAGCGCACGGTTGTCGTACGCTCGCTGCCGCCGATTGCCACCGCCGGCATGACCCAACAGGACATTCCCGTGCTGATCGAACAGTGCCGGGAGCAGATGCAGCAGTGCATCGACCGCATGGAACACGAGCTGGCCTGATGCGGGTTGCTCTTGGGCCGGGTACGGCCCAAGCTGTAACCCGTGTTCAACCGGAATAAGCGGGCAACCATGGGGCGAGTCGTGGCATCGGCGGTGTACAGCGCCGGCAGAAAGGTCACCAACATCAGTATCGACGAAGGCAGCGAGTGGGCGCGCAAGCCGGGGCACTTCGTGTGGATCGGCCTGGAGGAGCCCAACGCCGAGGAACTGGCCAACCTGCAATGCCAGTTCAACCTGCACGAACTGGCCATCGAAGACGCCCTGGAAAAGCACAGCCGGCCAAAGCTGGAAACGTTCGGCGACGCGCTGTTCATCGTCACCTACTCGCCGGTGCGTCACGAGGGCAAGCTGGAGTTCATCGAAACCCATATCTTCGCTGGCAACGGCTACATCATCACCTGCCGCAACGGCCACTCCAAGTCCTACGCCCTGGTGCGCCAGCGCTGCGAGGCGCGGCCTTTGCTGCTGGAGCACGGTGAGGACTTCGTGCTGTACGCCCTGCTCGACTTCGTGACCGAGAACTACCAGCCGGTCAGCGAGGCCATTCATGGCGAGATCGAAGAACTGGAGCAAAGCGTGCTCGGCGGCTCGCTCCAGGAAGACGACATCCGCCGCCTGCACAGCCTGCGCCGCGACATCCTGCGCCTGCGCCGCTATGTGGCACCCATGGTGGAAGTGAGCGAAGAGCTGCAGCGCCTGAGCTTCCCGTTCATCGACAAGAACATGCGCCCGTATTTCAGGGATGTGCAGATCCACGTGACCCGGCAGATGGAGGACCTGGCCAGCATCCGCGACATCGCCAGCCAGACTATCGAGATCGGCATGCTGCTGGAGTCATCACGCCAGAGCATCGTGCAGCGCAAGTTCGCAGCTTGGGCGGCGATCCTGGCGTTCCCCACGGCCATTGCCGGGGTTTACGGGATGAACTTCCAGAATATGCCGGAGCTGAGCTGGCATTACGGGTACTTCGGGGTGCTGGGGGTGATTGCGGCGGGGTGTGCGGGGTTGTATGCCAGCTTCAAGAAGTCGGGCTGGCTTTAAGGGCCTCTTCGCGGGCACGCCCGCTCCCACAGGGTCACCACAATGCCGAAAATTGTGGAGTACCTGTGGGAGCGGGCGTGCCCGCGAATGGCTGCGACTCTTTATGCTGCGCTGTCACTGGCCTTTGATGGCTGCTGGATAAAGCGCAGCATCCATTCCCCCACCAGGTCGCCCTGATGCTCGGTGGCCAAACTGGCCACGGCCTTGTGATACACCTCATCCCCCAGGTACTCCTGGCGCGCATCGAGCAGCGCACGGGAATAGTCGTGCACGAACTCCGGGTGGCCCTGGAAGCACAGCACCTGGTCACGAATGTGGTACGCCGCATTCGGGCAGAAATCGCTGGAAGCAATCACCGTGGCCCCCTCCGGCAATTCGGTCACCTGGTCCTGATGGCTGATCAGCAACGTCAGCTCCGACACTTCCGGGTCCATCCACGGTGCATGGGCCGCCAGCGAGTAGCGATGGATGCCCACGCCCCAGCCCTTGTCGGCACGCTCAGCCTTGCCGCCCAGGGTCAACGCCAGCAACTGATGGCCAAAACACACACCCAGCAGCTTCTCGCCCCGCTCGTACAGTTTCAGCAGGTAGGCCTTGAGTGTCTGGATCCAGGCATCGGTACCAAACGAGTCGGCCTTGCTGCCCGTGACCAGATAGGCATCGAACACTTCATTGTCGGCGGGGTAATCGCCGTGCATCACGTTGTACACACAAAACTCGGCAGCGATCGGCTGACGCGAGAAGAGCTGCTCGAACATCCTGCCGTAGCCCTGGTACTGCGCGGTCAACTCCGGTCGCAGGACATCGGTTTCAAGGATGCAGATGCGTAACGACATAGGGATAGTCCTGAACGACATGGGTGGGAATCTGCTGTAGAGACTGACGCGAAAGGCACGTACAAGCAAGTAGGCTGCACTGACGAACGGTCACATTTCGTCGCCTGCCGCCTGGCACTTGCGCCACTGTCTAGACAGAGCATGCCAGCCGGCTGGCACATGGCCTCATAGCAAAACGAAATCATCTACCCAACCAATTAGAACAAAGGGTTCTGAAACATGGATGACGCACACCCTACTGTTGGTTGTATATCCACTTTCAAGAGGCAGGCAGTTCAGGCACCGCACCGTGCCACTGCGATCGACCCGAAGCGCGACAAGGAAGCCAACGGGTATTCAGGAATAACAACAAGAAGGCGGTCCGCCATGTTCAGACAATCGAAAATTCGCCAAGCTGGGCTCATTCTCTTCGCTACGACTTTACTGCTGATCTTGCCGAACCTGACACGTTTGTTCGGCTGACAGTGGCGGTGGCGCCAACGGGCAGTGCACAGGTAACCTGCCAGCCTTGATGGTTGGAGTTTGCCCATGCGCCACTGCCTGGCCCTGTTAGCGTTGTTCCTCAGCCTGCCGCTGTCGGCGGCGCAACTGCACCTGGAGCTGGGCGCCGGCACGCGCCAGTGGAGCAGCGCCGAACTGCTCGGCCATCCGCAGGCCCGGGATATCAGCATCGACCAGGACGTTTCCTACAAGCGCCCCATGCATTATCGGGCAGTGCCGCTGGCCACGCTGCTGGCCGGTGTGAGTGCCAGCGACCACTTGCAGGCTGTGGCGCTGGATGGCTTTGCCGCCGAAATGCCTGCTGCGCCACTGCTGCAACAAGGGCCGGCACAGGCCTGGCTGGCCGTGGAAGACCCGGACAAGCCGTGGCCGCCGCTGGCCCAGGGCAAGCCAAGTGCGGGGCCGTTCTACCTGGTATGGACTGCACCGCAGGCCAGCGGCATTCGCCCGGAGCAGTGGCCGTTCCAGATTTCCACCCTGCGCAAGCTGGCACCGGTTGAGCAGCGTTTTCCGGCGCTGCTACCCGACCCGAAGTTGCCGGCCGACAGCCCGGTGAGGCAGGGTTTTGTCTTGTTCCAGCAAAACTGCCTGGCGTGCCACCGGCTCAACGGCGCGGGGGATGCGCAAGTGGGGCCGGATTTGAATGTGCCGCATAACCCGACCGAATACTTCCAGCCGGCGTTTCTGCGCAAGCTGATTCGCGACCCGCAGAGCCTGCGGCAGTGGCCACAGGCGAAGATGCCGGGGTTTGCTGAAAGTGTGTTGAGCGAGCAGGAGCTGGATGCGGTGTTGGCCTATCTGGGGCATATGGCCAAGCGTAAGCCTTGAGGGCCTCTTCGCGGGCTCGCCCGCTCCCACATTATGGACTGCACAGGTTTTGAAGCCTGTGCAGTCCTCTGTGGGAGCGGGCGAGCCCGCGAAGAAGAAAACACATGACTTTCAGGCTATAGGTCGCTCGTGCTTGACCCCCCACCCTTCCACCTCGCCACCATACGGTGTCACCAGTTGCTCGAAGGCATCTTCAAAGTCGCCAATGCCCCCATACGTGGCATACATGACCTTGCTCAATTCCAGATGCCAGGCACCGTCGCCTAGCTCCGTCACCTGGGCATTGAGCGATTCACCACGAAACTGCCCGGCCGCACGGCGGGCCCCTGCTTCGTCGGGGAATACGGCATAGAACTCGATGGGGTGGATCTGGGTGAAGTCGAAACCGCCTGCTTTCATCTGGCGCAGGACGCTGCTGCTGATATCGTCGTTCTGGCTGCTCATGAAACGTCCTCCTGAATAAAGCAATGGATAGACTTTCCGTGCACTACGCACCTGCCGGCAGTCATTGGCCGGGCAGTTCGAGCTGATGCAAGACGCGAATTGAAGCGGTGCCAACCCGCAGAATAGGCAGGCACCTTCCACCAGCGTAGTGCCTGCAAAGGCACCATGCAAACGTGTGGGTCAGTGTGCTTCGTGAATGCTGGTGATGGTCACCCCGCTATGCTCCTTGAGCCAGCGGGCAGTAGGGGAAATGGTGCGGTCCTGGAAGTCGTTGAGGTCCAGCTCGTCCATCACCGGGAACAGGTGCGAACGGATGGCCCGCGCGGCGTCCTCTTCGCTGGGGCAGTGCTCGGCCCGCAACGTCATGGTGGACGGTTCGCCTTTCTGATCGGCAAAGATGACTTCCCACTCTTTCATTGAACGAGCCCTCTCAATTCAAGAACACCAGTTGGGTGATGCCTGAATAACTGACCTTGGGGTTGGGAGAATGTTCAGTCCGTGAGGGCCTGCGAGTCACAAACCTTGCCCCGCCCAGTGCCACCCCTCACAATGCAGGCCTTCATGGCTTCAACCCGCAGGAACCTGCATGAAACTCGACAAACCCGCCGCCATCGCCCGGCGCAACGAAGCACTGGCTCGCCCGGTGCTCACCAGCAGCAACACGCTGTTCGCCATCCTGGACAACAAACGCAACCTGTGGTGGTTCGAAGTGCCTGTGGCGCTGCTGGGCAAGGGCCAGGCCGACTGGGTCAACCTGCTGCTGCACACGCCAGAGAGCGATGAGTTGCAGCACCTGAAGGTGCCCACCAACTTCCTCAAGGCTCACCTAGAGCAGATGGAAGTGCGCAAGCCCGGCAAGCGCCGTTCCACCATCAGCCTGGCCCTCAGTGCCGACCGCGACTCGCTGCTGCGCGACACCCGTCCGGGTGGCGAGCAGCTGGATTTCCGCAACTTCGTGCAGGCCTGATCAGGCCTTTTCGATCCGGTCGTCATGGATGACGATCAGGCCCTGCTTGAACAACCCGCCAATGGCCTTCTTGAAGTTGCCCTTGCTGACGTTGAACAGCTTGCTGATCAGCGCCGGGTCGCTCTTGTCGCACACACCCAGCACTCCACCTTCAGCTTCCAGACGCGCCATGATCTGCTCTTGCAGGCTGTCGGCCAGCGCCGCCCCCACCGGTTGCAGGCTCAGGGCGATCTTGCCGTCGTGGCGCACTTCCTTGATAAAGCCCTTTTCGTGCATGCCCGAACGCAGGAACTTGAACACCTCGTTCTTGTGAATCAGGCCCCAGTGGCGGTTGTTGATGATGGCCTTGAAGCCCATCGGCGTTTCGCCGGCCACCAGCAACTCCACCGGTTGCCCGGCTTTGTAGTCGGCCGGGGTAACGTCGAGGTAGCGGTCCAGGCGTGAGGTGGCGGTGATGCGGCGGGTGCGCTTGTCCAGGTAGACGTGCACCACGCAGTAATCGCCGATCTTCAGCTGCCGCGCTTCTTCCGAGTACGGCATCATCAGGTCCTTGGACAGGCCCCAGTCGAGGAAGATGCCCGCCCCGTTGATGTCCTTGACCTTGAGGCTGGCAAACTCGCCCACCTGCACCTTGGGCTTCTCGGTGGTGGCGATCAGTTGGTCTTCGCTGTCCAGGTAGATGAACACGTTCAGCCAGTCATCCACCTCGGTCTCGGCGTTTTTCGGGATGTAGCGCCCGGGCAGCAAGATCTCGCCGTCGGCACCGCCGTCGAGGTACAGGCCGAAGTCCACGTGCTTCACGATTTGCAAACTGTTGTAACGCCCAAGCAGAGCCATTTCTGATGTTCCTCAAGACAAGGGGGCTATTTTCCAGACAGACACGGGGTGGTGTCAAAGCTTCCGGACGGTTGCCCCTTTGTGATTGAGCTTGTGGGGCGCTGGATCAGAAATCGTAGCGCAGGTTCAGTGTCGCGTTTCTCGGCGCACCATAGTGGCCGTAGTTGCCGGCCAGGCCTGCGTAGTATTTCTTGTCGAAGATATTGTCCACGTTCAGTGTGGCAGCCAGGTTTTCGCTGATCTTGTAGCGGGCCATCAAGCTGGTCACAGCGTAGTCTTCCTGGGTGATACGGGTCTTGTAACTGGTGACCATGGATTGCTTGGAGTTCCAGTTCACACCACCGCCTACGGTCAGGCGGTCCCACTCACCAGGCATGCGGTAGGTGGTCCACAGGCGGAAGGTGTCCAGAGGCAGTTGAGGGGTCTGACGAGTGCCGCTGGAATCCTCTGTGCGCGAATGGCTGTAGCCAGTATGCACCTCAAGCCCTGGTGCCACTTCACCGGACAGTTCAAGGTCGATCCCTTTGGTCTCGGCACCACTCACCGCCTTGTAGGCCGACCAGGTTTCTCCTTCCGGTGCTACGAAATCAGTGTCGAGCACGGCAAGGTTGTCACGCTTGATCAAGTAGATCGCCGCGTTGGCATTCAGGCGACCATTGTAGAATTCGCCTTTCCAGCCCATTTCATAGTTCTGGCCAATTACCGGGTCGAGGGTCTTGCGGTTGCGGTCGACGTTGGTCTGCGGCTTGAAGATATCGGTGTAACTGACGTAGACCGATTGCTCATCGTTCAGGTCGTAGATCAGGCCAGCATAGGGCGTTACCTCACCGCGTTCCTGCAGGTTCGATACATAAGGCGTGTTGGTGGTAAGTACGACTTGCTCGGAGTCGGAGCGGTAGCTTGTGGTACGAGCTCCCAAGATCAGGTGCAGATCGTCGGTGAAATTGAGACGGGTGGCAATGAAGTAGCCTGTCTGGCGGATGTTCAGGTCGTAGTCCAGCAGGGGTGAGTAGCTACCAGGTTGTGGAACACGGTTGCCCCAGGTGTAAAAGTTGAAGTCGGTGGCGCCGGCCGTTCCGGTGAAGTGGTTGTTCCTGTAGTCCATGTAGTCGAAGCCGGTAACCAGTTCGTGGGTTTGACCGAACAGTTGGAAAGGACCTTGCAGTGTAATATTCGCGCCGCGCTGAACCTGATGGGCATCGACTTGCAGCAAGTCGAGCTTGGCATTGCCGGTAGCCTGATCGAGGGTGGATAGCCCGGCACCGGTGCGGTAGAACGCTGACAGTGAGTCGCGATCCACATCCATGTAGTTGCCGGCCACTTTCAACTGCCAGCCATTGCCCAGTTCCTGGTCCAGGCCGAAGGAATAGTTCTTGGTGGTGTAGTCTTCATACATCCAGCGTGGGCCGGAACTGGTCGAGCGGGAGAAATTGGTGGGCTGGCCGTTGCTGAAGAACAGCGGCACACCTGGCGCCCCATTGGCGTCGTAGGTCTGGTAGTCCATGCCGAAGCGCACGGTGGTGGTATCGGTCAGGTCCGCTTCGAGCACGCCGTACACAAGATCACGGTCCTGGCTGTACCAGTCCATGTAGCTCTGGTTGCTCTGTTTGGCGGCCACCAGGCGGCCACGCAACTTGCCGCTTTCGATCAGCGGGCCAGAAACGTCGGCCTCGGCGCGGTAGTAGTCCCATGAGCCGACACCGGCCTGTATGTAGGACTGGAACTCACGAGTGGGGCGCTTGCGTACCATGTTGACTACGCCGTTGGGTTCGCCGGCACCGGTCATCAGGCCCGTGGCACCGCGTACGAGTTCGATGCGGTCGAACATGGCCATGTCCATCAAGGTGTTGGGCATGTTGCGTGTCAGGTAATCCTGAGTGGTGTTCACACCATCAAGCTGGTAGGTACTGATTTCCGAACCGCGCGAGTAGATGTGAAACCGCTCGCCGCCGTCCTGGGACATGGTGATGCCCGGGTTCTGTTTCAGCACGTCGGTGATGCTTGCCAAGTGCTGATCGTCCATCTGTTGGCGGGTAATGACGCTGATGCTTTGCGGCGTTTCCCTGATCGACAGATTCATCTTGGTCGCCGTACTGGTCGACCCGGTCGTATAAGACCCAGTGCCTTCCGTGGTAGCCCCCAAACCCGATGCATTGATGCTGGTCGCGCCCAGTTCAAGCGCTCCATCCTTCGAGCGAGGCAGCAGCACGTAGTTGCCATTGCTCGCGGCCATCACCTGCAGATCACTCCCCGCCAGCAACCGTGCGAAACCTTGCTCGACACTGTACGTCCCCTGCAACCCCGGGCTGCGCTTGCCTTGGGTCAATTCGGCCTCGAACGACAACACCACCCCGGCATCGCTGGCAAAGCGGCTGAGCACTGCACCCAGTGGCCCTGCGGCGATGGTGTAGCTGCGTGTGGCCTCTGCTGCGCTGGCCTGCCCGACAGCACTCAGGGGGACAATCACACCGGCTTGCACCAGCAAGGCAGCACTGAACATGGCAACAACGAGGGGTTTAATGGGATAGCTGTGGGGGGTAACGCGGCGATGCATGGTGGGCTCCTTCAAAGGCCTGTGTTGGCGGTTTGCAGGAGGGGTCGTGTGAAACTGGAAAACCGACAATGCAAACGAGAAATATTTTTAGAAACTTCATGTCTGGGCACGGTCCCGCTTTGTGTAGGAGCGGCCTTGTGTCGCGAAAGGGCTGCGCAGCGGCCCCAGACTTCCAGCTTCGCCGCAGATATTGCCGGGGCCGCTTTGCGGCCCTTTCGCGACACAAGGCCGCTCCTACAAGGGACCGCGATCCCCTGTAGGAGCGGCCTTGTGTCGCGACAGGGCCGCAAAGCGGCCCCCAATTACATCAAAGCATCGGTGAAACGCTAGGCTCCTGCCGCGGCCAGGCATCCAGCACGGCCTTGATCAAGGTCGCCAGCGGGATGGCAAAGAAGATCCCCCAGAACCCCCACAGCCCGCCAAACAGCAGCACCGCACAGATTATCGCCACAGGGTGCAGGCTAACCGCCTCGGAGAACAGCAGCGGCACCAGCACGTTGCCGTCCAGCGCCTGAATGATCGCGTACACCGTCATCAGGTAGATGAACTGGTCGCCCCAACCCCACTGGAACAGCGCAATCAGCGTCACCGGCACCGTCACCACCACCGCGCCCACATACGGCACCACCACCGACAGCCCCACCAGTAGCGCCAGCAGCGCGGCGTAGTTGAGCCCCAGGCTGATGAAGGCGATGTAGGTGGCAATGCCGCAGATCAGGATTTCGATGCCCTTGCCGCGAATGTAGTTGGCGATCTGCCGGTTCATCTCGCTGCCCACCCGGTTCAGCAAGGCACGCTGGCTGGGCAGGTAACCACTGACCCAGCGGCCGATCAGCTCGCGGTCCTTGAGGAAGAAGAACACCAGAATCGGCACCAGCACCAGGTAGATCATGGCGTTGACCAGCAACGGCAGGCTCGACAGCGAAAAGGTCAGCGCCCACTGGCCAAACTTGCCGATCTCCCCGCGCACCGACTCGATGGCATGCAGCACCTGCTCGTCCGAGACCAGGTGCGGGTAGCGCTCGGGCAACAGCAGCAGCAACGACTGCCACTTGCCCAGCATGCCCGGCAGCTCGTTGAAGAGGGTAATGAGCTGGTGCCACAGCAGCGGCACCAACACCAGCATGAACACTGCCAGCGCGCCCATGAACAGGGCGAACACCAGCATCACCGCCAGCCGGGTCGGTACCCGCACCCGCTCCAGGGCGTTGACCAGGCCCTGCATCAGGAACGCCAGTACCATGCCCGCCAGCACTGGCGCCAGCATGCCGCCCAGGGTCAGTACCGCGGTAAAAGCCAGAAACAACAGGACCGCCAGCACCACCGCTTCTTCATCGGAGAAGTAGCGCTGCATCCAGTCGCGAAGCACTTTGAACATTGACGATCCTTGGGAAAGACTCAGGCCTTGCGCAGCCAGTAAGTGTAGGTGCCGGCCTCGGCCGTTTCCTGCAGCAGGGTATGACCGGCCAACCGGGCGAAAGTGCGGAAGTCACGCTGCGACCCGGCATCCGTGGCGATTACCTTGAGCACCGCGCCGCTGGCCAGGCGGTTGAGTTCCATCTTGGCCTTGAGCAGCGGCAAAGGGCAATTCAGCCCGCTGGCGTCCAGTTCGGCGTCGCAGGTCAGGGTGTCACTCATTGCAGGGTCTCCAAAGGCGTTGTCAGACTGCTGGCTGGCAGGGTCGGCTAGGATAGCGCCACTGGTCGCCAACGTGTGAGCCCGCTACAGTAGGTATCTTTGACCGACGCGAGCTTCATGCATGAATCTACTGCGCCCTACCCTGCTGACGCTGGCCTGCCTGTTGGCCCTACCCGGCCACGCTGACGACCTGCCATCGCTGGGTGACGCCAGTTCTGCGATCGTTTCACCGCAGCAGGAACACCAACTGGGCCGTGCCTGGCTGAGCCTGCTGCGCGGCCAGGTCAACCAGCTGAACGATCCGCAGCTCAAGGACTACGTCGAAAGCAGCGTGTACAAGCTGGCCGAGACCAGCCAACTGCAGGACCGGCGCCTGGAGTTCATCCTCATCGACAGCCGTGAGCTGAACGCCTTCGCCGCACCAGGTGGCATTGTCGGGGTCAACGGCGGCTTGTTCCTCAACGCCCAAACCGAAGGCGAGTACGCCTCGGTACTGGCACACGAACTGGCGCACTTGTCACAACGCCACTTCGCCCGCGGCGTAGAGGCCCAGCAGCGCATGCAACTGCCAATGATGGCGGCGTTGCTGGCCGGTATCGTGCTGGCAGCGGGTGGTGCCGGCGATGCCGGTATCGGCATGATTGCCGGTACCCAGGCAGCGGCCATTCAAGAACAACGGCGTTTCTCGCGGCAGAACGAACAGGAAGCCGACCGAATCGGTATTCAAAACCTGGAAAAGGCCGGTTACGACCCTCGCAACATGCCGAGCATGTTTGAACGCCTGGCGCAGCAGTACCGCTACGGCGCCAAGCCGCCGGAATTTCTACTGACTCACCCGGTGACAGAATCACGTATCGCCGACACCCGCAACCGTGCCGAACAGGCGCCCAAAGGCGGCATTGAGGACAGCCAGCGCTACCAGCTGATTCGCGCTCGCGTGGCCCTGATCTACGAAGAAACCCCAGGCCTTGCGGCCAAGCGTTTCCGCACCCAGCTCGATGACGACCCGAAACTGGACGCCGCCCGCTATGGTCTGGCCCTGGCGCAGGTCAAGGGAGGCCAGCTGAACGAAGCGCGTGAAAACCTGAAGCCGCTGCTGGCCAAGGCGCCCAACGACATCACCTATAACCTGGCGCAAATTGACCTGGACATCACCAACAACCGCCTGGCCGACGCGCAACAGCGCGCTGAGCGGATGCAGGGGCTGTACCCGGGCAACTACCCGCTGAAACAGGTGCGGGCCGATTTGCTGGTGAAACAGAACAAGCCTGCCGAGGCGGAGAAGGTGTTGAACGAGCTGGTCAAGAGCCGGCCGGACGACCCGGACGTGTGGTACGACATGGCTGAAGTGCGGGGCTTGTCGGGCAATACCATTGGCTTGCACCGGGCGCGGGCCGAATACTTCACTTTGGTGGGGGATTTTGATCAGGCGATCCAGCAGTTGGACTACGCCAAGCGCCGGGCGGGGGGGAATTTCCCGCTGGCATCGCAGATCGACCAACGCCAGCGCGAGATCATGGAGCAGCAGCGGATGGTTCGGGAAATGATGGGGCGCTGAGGGCCCTTTCGCGGGCATGCCCGCTCCCACAGGGACCACACGCTCGCAAGCGTTGCGCTGTACCTGTGGGAGCGGGCATGCCCGCGAAGAAGGCGACGCGGTCTGGCGTCAGGCGTTACCGGACAGCTTCAACCGCGCCGCCTGAGTAAAGTCCAGCATCCGGTTCAGCGGTTTGATCGCCTTGGGCACCAGCGCCGGGTCAACAAAGATTTCGTCGCCGCCATTGCGCAGGCAATGCAGTACCCGCTCCAGGGTATTCATCGCCATCCACGGGCAATGCGCGCAGCTACGGCACGCCGCGCCATTACCGGCAGTCGGCGCCTCGACGAACTCCTTGTCCGGGCACAACTGCTGCATCTTGTAGAAGATGCCGCGGTCGGTCGCAACGATGAAGGTCTTGTTCGGCAGGGTTTGCGCCGCCTTGATCAACTGACTGGTGGAGCCCACCGCGTCCGCCAGCTCGATCACTGCTTCCGGCGACTCGGGGTGCACCAGGATCGCTGCGTCCGGGTACAGCGCCTTCATGTCGGCCAGCTGGCGCGACTTGAACTCTTCGTGAACGATGCAGGCGCCGTCCCACAACAGCATATCGGCACCGGTTTGCTTCTGGATGTAACGACCCAGGTGCTGGTCCGGCCCCCAGATGATCGTCTCGCCGTTATCCATCAGGCTTTCGACGATTTCCAGCGCGCAGCTGGACGTTACCACCCAGTCGGCACGGGCTTTTACCGCAGCGGACGTGTTGGCGTACACCACCACGGTGCGCTCAGGGTGCTTGTCGCAGAAGGCCGAGAAGTCCTCCACCGGGCAGCCCAGGTCGAGCGAGCACGTGGCCTCCAGCGTGGGCATCAGCACGCGCTTTTCCGGCGTGAGGATTTTCGCCGTTTCGCCCATGAAACGCACACCGGCCACGATCACCGTTTCGGCCGGGTGGTTCTTGCCAAAGCGGGCCATTTCCAGCGAGTCGGACACACAGCCGCCGGTTTCTTCAGCCAGCGCCTGGATGACCGGGTCGCAGTAGTAGTGGGCGACCAGCACGGCATTCTGGGCCTTGAGTTCGGCAGCGATGGCCGCACGGTATTCGGCCTCCTGCTCGGCTGTCAGCGGGTTGGGCTGCTTGGCATCGAGGTGAGCCTGAACCAACAGGCGTTCGGAAATCTGGGTCATGATCGCTGGACCTGCAGGCGCGTGTGCGCATCAAATCGAGTGTATCACCCGGCCCTGGCAGATCGGCTAAGGGTGCCGGACGGCACGCAGGCCGCCACGGCCCTCTGCGGGCGCGGATTATTATCGGAGGCCGAAGGCTACAGAGAATCCAGCGAATTCTAAAGTGGTTTTTGTGTTGGCTGCACTGGCCTCTTCGCGGGCATGCCCGCTCCCACAGGTACGGCGCTGCCCTCAGGAGCAATGAGTAACCTGTGGGAGCGGGCGTGCCCGCGAAGAGGCCGGTACAGGTTCAATCAATCAACCCTGCGGCGACAATGCTGCCAGGTGTGCGGCCATGAGCATGGCGAACTCTTCCACGGTCATTTTCCTGCCGTTGAAGTCGACCATGCCATCGGCATAGCGCAGGCTGCTCACCACATCGTTGCCTTCGACCGTAGCCAGGCCACTCTGCAGCGCCATCATGCCGACCATTTCCCCGGCCTGGCTCGACTGCATGGCAATCGCCTGGGCGTCGGTCTGGCCATCCAGCAGCGCCTGCAACGTCGCAAGGTCACCCATCATCGGCTTGGACAACGACAGCTTGCTCTTCACTTCGGTGATCAGCTGCTTGCTCAACTGGTCCGGCGGCAGGTCGAAGCTGGCCGGGGCAGCGAAATCCATCGACAGGTTGAAGCGGCTCTCGCCATTGGCGGTCTTGAACGACAGGTTTTCTATTGCCACCTTGGGCTTGGCGGCCAGCAGCTTCTGCAAGTCACCCTGGAACACTGCCTTCTCTGCGTCGCTCATCTGGATCTGCGGCACCGGCTGGCCGGCTGCAGCTGCGGCCTCGAACTCCGGCAAATGCGCCTGGTACCACTTCGACAACGCCTGCAACGCCGGTGCGTTGACCGAAGCAATACTTATCGCCATCTGCGCCTTGCCCACCGCGCGGCCATCCCAGGTGATGTCGCCGACCTTGTAGTCCACGCGACCGCCTACGGTATCCGGGCCATCAAGGGTTTGCAGCGCATTCTGCTCAAGGCCCTTGATCAGCAACACCTGCTGCTTCGGCCCCAGGGTGACCTTGGTTTCGGCCAGATACAGGTCGACGTTACCCACATAGATGGCGTCGTGTGCAGTGGCCGCCAGCTTGCCACCCACCTTCAGGCCGGTCAGCTCGAACGTTGCTGGCGGCTGGTCGTCACGCACAAGCTTCATCACGAAACGGTCGGCCTGGCCGTGGAATTTCGAAGCCTTGCCTTCCTTGTCGCCACTGACCTCCAGCTGCATGCCCGAGAAATCGAGGCTGTTGCCCTCCGCCTCGTCAAGCTTGACCGGCGCCAACCGGACCTGGCTGACCACGTTGCCGTCGTAACCCAGGCTGGTCTGTGCGCTGACCGGCGCCTGCTCGCCTGCGGCGGCAAACCATGCCTCAGTGGCATCGTCCTTTTGCAGGGTGCTGTTGCTGACTGCCATGACCGGCAGCAGCTTCAACGCCTTGACCCGTGACCAGGGGAACGGGCCGTGCTCGATCTGGTCAGTCACGCCCACGTCGAAACTCACCACCTCACCTTCACCCACGTTGATGTCGCGGGCCTTGAGCCGGTACTGGGCAGTACTGCTGAAGAAATGCTGCTCCAGCGACACCCGCTCGATGCTCATGCTGCCGCCGGTGGTCACCAGGGCCTTCTTGAGCTCCGCGTTGCTGCGCTCGAGGGCATGGTCCAGCTCGGCAGGCAGCTGCTTGCCGGTGTACCAGGCGCCAGCGGTGGTTACGACGGCAATGGCGATAGCCAGGCCGGAAAGGATGCCTACTGATTTCTTCATGAATAGAACCGTTAGTCCGTAAGGGCTTCCTGGGCAGCAAAAGGCTACGCAGAAAGCGAAGAGTACCACCGCGACAGTAGACGAAGGTCAGCCCGAAACGCGAAAAAACACTTTTTCGGAAGCGTCTGACACCCTGTAGACGAGTGACTATTTGTTAATTTTTACGAACATTTAAATTGATCATAACCGCAAAAAAACGCGCAAAAACCGAACATATCTCCGTTTAAATCGATAAATATTTCAATTCAGCAACATCTTGTCATGTTTAACTTGACACCAACCTACCCATCGCTTTTTATTTTCACCACTTTGCGCGTCCCCCCACGCGCCTTCCGCCGCTCCTACAAAAAAGGTGAACAACATGGAGCCCACCCGCTCGCCCTTGCCGCATGCGCAATACACCGTGCCCGACGTTTACGCCCAGCCGCAGGAGCCATGCCAGCATGCAGCCTGACCACAGCGCAACCGGCAACGGCCAACTCCGTAAAACCCTGCGCCTCTGGCATGTGATCATCATCGGCCTGGCTTACCTGACCCCGATGACCGTGTTCGATACCTTCGGCATCGTCAGCGGGATCACTGCCGGCCATGTGCCCAGCGCCTACATCCTGGCGCTGGTCGGTATCCTGTTCACCGCCGTGAGCTACGGCACCCTGGTAAAACGCTTCCCGCAGTCGGGCTCGGCGTACACCTATACCCAACGTGCGATCAACCCGCACGTTGGCTTCCTGGTTGGCTGGTCATCGTTGCTGGACTACCTGCTGCTGCCAATGGTCAACGCGTTGCTGGCCAAGCTGTACCTCTCGGCCATGTTCCCCGAAGTACCGGAGTGGATCTGGGTGGTCGGTTTCGTCACACTGATCAGCCTGATCAACATGCGCAGCGTAAACCTGGTGGCGCATTTCAACTTGCTGTTCGTGGGCGTGCAGGTGGCGATCATCGCTGTGTTCATCTATCTGTGCGTACGCGGCCTGGGCCAGGGTGAAGGGCTGCGCACTACCTGGAGCCTGCTGCCGTTCGCCGATAGCCAGACCCAGTTCAGCGCGCTGGCCGCCGGGGCAACCATCCTGTGCTTCTCGTTCCTGGGCTTTGACGCGGTTACCTGCCTGTCCGAAGAAACCCGCGACCCGGCCAAGACCATCCCCAAGGCGATCTTCCTGACCGCGCTGATCGGTGGCGTGGTGTTCATCACCGTGTCGTACTTCATCCAGGCCTACTTCCCGACCATGGCGCGCTTCCATGACCAAGAAGCGGCCCTGCCGGAAATTGCCCTGTACGTAGGCGGCAAGCTGTTCCAGTCAATCTTCATCGCCTGCACCGTGATCAATACCATCGCCTCGGGCCTGGCCTCGCAAACCAGCGTGTCGCGCCTGCTGTACGTGATGGGCCGCGACAACGTGATCCCGGCCGGCGTCTTCGCCCGCCTGCATTCGCGCTACAAGACACCGGTACTGAACATTGCGGTAGTTGGGCTGATCTCGCTGTCGGCGATCTTCTTCGACCTGGTGACCGCCACTTCAATCATCAACTTCGGCGCCCTGGTCGCCTTCAGCTTCGTCAACCTGTCGGTGATCAACCACTGCTACCTGCGCGAAGGCAACCGCAAAGGCCTGGCCAACAAGCTGAAGTACCTGGTGCTGCCTACCATCGGCTTCTGCATCATTGTCTCGCTGTGGCTTGACCTGAACGCGCACTCGCTGATGTTTGGCGGCATCTGGGCTGCGCTCGGGTTGGTCTACCTTGGCTGGCTGACCAAAGCCTTCCGGGCAGCACCACCCAACTACGTCGCCGAATGACCCTCGCCGCCGACAACGCCCGCGCCTGACCGCGGGCGTTGTACTTGTTCGAAAAGGAATGCCCCCATGCCGCTGCGTCGCCTCTCCATCCAGTGGAAGATTACCCTGCTCGCCGGCCTGTGCCTGCTGGCCATCGTCGCCTTGCTGGTGGCCACATCGTTGACCCAGGCGCAGCGCAGCGCTGCCCTGGTCAACCAGGCCAACACCGCCATGCTCGACACCAGCGCACGCCATCGCCTGCAGGCCCACGCCGAAACCCAGGCCCTGCGAATCCAGCGTTACTTCATGGACGCCTACCAGTACGGCAATGGCTTTGCCCGCCTGGTGCAAGTGCTCAAGGCCCGTGGCGGCAGCGACCTGCGCGCCGAACTGACCCGCCAGGCCCGTGCCAGCCTGGCCGGCAACCCGGACGTGATCGGCTTGTACCTGGTGTTCCAGCCCAACGCACTGGACCAGCAGGACAGCCAGTTCATCGGCCAGGATGCTGCTGGCAGCAACGAAAGCGGGCGCTTCTCGCTGTATTGGTCGCAGCCTGGCCCCGGCACACTGGAGCTTGAGGCCATGCCGGAATCGATGCTTGGTGACGCCAGCATCGGCAGCAACGGCGCGGCGAAAAACCGCTGGCTGACCTGCCCGCAGGACACGGCCAGGGTGTGCATGCTCGAACCGTACCTGGACGAGGTCAACGGTCGCCAGGTGCTGATGACCAGCATTGCCCTGCCGCTGCTCGAGCACGGCAAGGTAGTGGGCGTTGTTGGCCTGGACATCGGCCTGGCCAACCTGCAGCAACTGAGCATGGACGGCCGCCGTGAGCTGTTTGATGGCCAGGACCAGGTGAGTATTGCCAGCGCCGCCGGCCTGCTGGCTGGCAACAGCCGCGACGCGGGCACCCTCGGCAAACCGATGGACAAGGCGGTAGCCGACGGCCTGTTGCGAGTGTCCCACCCTTTTGCACCAATCCCGGACGCGGCGCCCTGGCAGGTGTTACTGGAGTTGCCTGAAAGCGTGCTGCAGGCACCGGCCGTCACCCTCAACCAGCGCCTGGACGCGCACAACCAACAAGCCAATCTCACCAGTTTGCTGATCGGCCTGGGCGCCGCAGTGGTGGGTTTGTTGCTCGTGTGGCTGACCGCACGTGGTGTTACCCGCCCCATCCTGGCCGTGGCCGCACGCCTTGAAGACATCGCCAGCGGTGAAGGCGACCTTACCCGCCGCCTGGACTACGCCCGCGAGGACGAACTGGGCCAGCTCACGGGGTGGTTCAACCGCTTCCTCGACAAGCTGCAGCCGATCATTGCCCAAGTCAAAGGCTCGCTGCAGGAAGCCCGCAGCACTGCCGACCAGTCAGCCGCCATCGCCAGCCAGACCAGCAGTGGCATGCAGCAGCAGCACCGCGAAATCGAGCAAGTAGCCACGGCGGCCAACGAAATGAGCGCCACCGCGCTGGATGTTGCCCACAACGCCTCGCAGGCCGCCCAGGCCGCGCGTGCCGCTGACCAGGCCAGCCGCGAGGGCCTGCAACTGATCGACAGCACCCGCCAGGGCATCGACCGCCTGGCAGCCGGCATGAACACCGCCATGGACGAGGCGCGTGCGCTGGAAGGACGCAGCGGGCAGATCGGCTCGGTGCTGGAAGTGATTCGTACCATCGCCGAGCAGACCAACCTGCTGGCGCTGAATGCCGCCATCGAAGCCGCCCGCGCTGGCGAGGCCGGGCGCGGTTTTGCCGTGGTCGCCGATGAAGTACGTGGGCTGGCGCAGCGCACGCAGGTGTCGGTGGAGGAAATCCGCCAGGTCATCGAAGGCCTGCAGCAAGGTACCCAGGATGTGGTGGGCGCGATGCACGAAGGCCAGCGCCAGGCTCAGGACAGCGCGTCACGTATGGAACAGGCGCTGCCAGCCCTGCAGCGGATTGGCGAAGCGGTGACCGTGATCAGCGACATGAACCTGCAGATTGCCTCGGCGGCGGAAGAACAGAGCGCGGTGGCCGAGGAAGTGAATCGCAATGTGGCAGGAATTCGTGATGTCACCGAGTCGCTGGCGGGCCAGGCGGATGAGTCGGCACGCATCAGCCTGGCCTTGAACCGGCTGGCCAACCAGCAGCAGGCGCTGATGGAGCAGTTTCGCGTGTAGGAGCGGCCTTGTGTCGCGATCGGGCTGCGAAGCAGCCCCGGCAATTTGGGCGACACTGCTAAAACCTGGGGCTGCTTCGCAGCCCGATCGCGACACAAGGCCGCTCCTACAATAATTGCGCAGACCTGAAGATAGTTACTTCGTTACGACTGAGCTCATTTCATGGATCCCCAAAACAAACAATCGTTCTTCGACATCACCAGCGAACAAGGCCTCTTACGCACCTCGATCGCCGTCACCCTGTTCATCGCCACCATCGGCATCGCCTTTGGCATCGCCTCTGGCTCGTTTTCCATCATGTTCGACGGCGTGTACTCCCTGGTCGACGCCAGCATGAGCGGGCTGTCGCTGGTGGTGGTCAAGCTGATTACCTCGCACACCACCAGCGTGCATATGTCACGCAAACTACGTGAGCGTTTCACCATGGGTTTCTGGCACCTGGAGCCCATGGTACTGGCACTCAATGGCATCCTGCTCAGCGGCGTGGCCCTCTATGCGCTGATCAACGCGGTCAGCAGCCTGCTGCAAGGCGGCCGTCACCTGGAGTTCGGTATTGCCATGGTCTATGCCGTACTCACCGTGATCGCCTGCGTCACCATCGCCATCGTCGAAGCCCGCGCCAACCGCAAGCTGGGCTCGGATTTCGTGCGCATGGACGTCAAGGGCTGGGTGATGTCGGCCAGCATCACCGCTGCACTGCTGATCGCGTTCTGCTTTGGTTACGCGGTGCAGGGCACATCACTGGAGTGGATATCTCCGTACATCGACCCTGCGGTGCTGGCACTGGTGTGCCTGGTGATCGTGCCATTGCCGATGTCGGTGGTGCGCCAGGCGCTGTCTGAGATCTTCCTGGTCACCCCTGGCGACCTTAAGGAGCACGTAGATGACGTGGCAAAGGCATTCGTCAGCAAGCACGGTTTGCAGTCGTATCGGGCGTACGTGGCTAAGGTAGGACGCTCACGGGAGATCGAATTGTATTTCATCGTGCCACCAGAAATGGGGGCGAAAACAATCGACGAGTGGGACGCGCTGCGCAACGAAGTGGGCGATGCCGTTGGGGGTGAAGGGCCGGACCGCTGGATTACAGTGGTGTTTACCGGGGATACTGAGTGGGCTGAATAAGCCTAGGGGCGCAAAGCGGACCCAGGACCCTGAAAGCGAAAAAGCCCGCGACCATTGCTGGTAGCGAGCTTTGACGTACTGCATATGGTGGGTCGTGTAGGATTCGAACCTACGACCAATTGGTTAAAAGCCAACTGCTCTACCAACTGAGCTAACGACCCATTTGATGGCGCGTATAATACTGATTTCTAAAGAAAAATCAATAGCCCATCAATAATTTTCAATAATACCGTGTCGGGTCGTCTACACCGGCCGCCTTGAAGCCGTCGGCGCGCAGGCGGCAGCTGTCGCACTTGCCACAGGCACGGCCGTCATCGTCGGCCTGGTAGCAGGAAACCGTGAGGCTGTAATCCACGCCACGGGCCATGCCGGCCTGCACGATCTGCGCCTTGCTCATGTTCTGCAGGGGTGCCTGGATGCGGAAACCCTGCCCTTCAACACCCGCCTTGGTCGCCAGGTTGGCCATGCGCTCGAAGGATTCGACGAACTCGGGGCGGCAATCCGGGTAGCCTGAGTAGTCCACGGCGTTCACACCAATGAAGATGTCCCGCGCCTCCAGCACTTCTGCCCAACCCAGGGCCAAGGACAAGAATACGGTATTACGCGCCGGCACGTAGGTGACCGGTATGCCTTCACTTGGGGCTTCCGGCACGTCAATGCTGCTGTCGGTCAATGCCGAGCCGCCAATGCCGTCGAGGTTCAGGCCGATCACCTTGTGCTCGACTACGCCCAGGTCACGGGCAACGCGGGCGGCAGCATTCAGTTCGGCACGATGGCGCTGGCCATAGTCGAAGCTCATGGTGTAGCAGCTGTAGCCTTGGGCCTTGGCCATGGCAACCACGGTGGCCGAGTCCAGGCCACCGGACAACAGGATTACTGCGCGTTTTTCTGTCATGTGTGCTTGCTCCTCAATCAGCGTCCGGGTTCGTCGTTCCACAACAGCTTGTGCAGCTGCAGCTGGAAACGCACAGGCAGGTTGTCGGCAATGATCCAGTCCGCCAGGTCACTGGCATTTACCTGATGGTGGCTAGGCGAGAACAACACCTCGCCGGCACGCTCGGCCAGGTTGTACTGGATCAGCTTGGATACGGCCCAGTCGTAGTCCTCACGGGAACAGATGACAAACTTGACCTGGTCGTTGCGGGTCAGGTGCTCGATGTTCTCGTAACGGTTACGGTGCGACTCTTCGGAACCCGGAGTCTTCAGGTCGACCACGCGGCTGACGCGGGTGTCGGTGCCAGAGATATCGAGTGCGCCACTGGTCTCCAGCGATACCTCGTAACCGGCGTTACACAGGCGCTGTAGCAACGGCAAGGCGTTGGGCTGGGCCAGTGGCTCGCCACCGGTGACGCAGACGTACCGGGGCTTGAAGCCGGCAACCTGCTCAAGGATCGAATCAAGGGTACGAATGGTACCGCCAGTGAAGGCATAGGCACTGTCGCAGTACTGGCAGCGCAGGGGGCAACCGGTGAGGCGCACGAAAACCGTGGGCAGCCCAGCCGTTCGTGTTTCACCCTGCAAAGAGTAAAAGACTTCGGTGATGCGTAGTGTGTCTTGCATGCTCGCCACGGGCGTGACAGCTAAACAGGCTGCCCGCCTCCGTCAGGCACTGTCGCGGACTCGACATAGCGTTATCCGCAGCAGCGTGTTTACGAAAAAAGGGCAGTGATTCTAACGAAAAAACCCGCGGCTGGCGCGGGTTTCTTTCGAACGGTGCTGCTACAAGGCTTAGAGCTTCTGCAGGTCACGCTGTGCCAGTTGCGCGGCGGAGGTGCCGGGGTACTGGGTAATGACCTGCTGCAGGATGCCCTTGACCTTGTCGGTGTGGCCCATGCGGCGCTCGACGTCGGCCAGCTTGTACAGCGAATCAGGCACCTTGCTGTGCTTCGGATACTTCTGGCTGACCTGGGCAAAGGCCTGGCTGGCGCCTGGCAGGTCACCCTTGGCCAGGTTTACTTCACCCAACCAGTACTGGGCATTGCCGGCATACTGGCTGTTGGGGTACTTGCGCAGGAAGGCGTTGAACGCCTGGCTGGCCTTGTCGAAGTCTTTCTGCTTGATCAGGTCGAAAGCAGCATCGTAGTAGAGCTTTTCTTTCGCCGGATCACCGGGCTCGCTACTGGCGGCCGGTTGTTGCGCAGCAGCACCTGCTGCTGCATCGGGGGCGGCATTGGATGCACCACCACCGGAGGAATTGTCAGGGGTTGCGGCAGGCGCAGCGCCACTGTTGATGCGACGGTCCAGGTCCTGGTATCGCTCCAGGTTTTCCTGCTTCATGCGCGACACATCGTTCTGCAGCTCTTCGATGATGCCTTGCTGGCGGGAAAGCTGGTCCTGCATCTGTTGCAGCTGCATGAACAGCTGGCCCTGTGCAGAGGCAGGGGCCGAAGCCCCTGACCCGGCATAGGCGCCGCTCGTGCCATAACCCGCAGGCGGATAACTGCCTGCGTTGTCATCTACTACAGGGACCTCAGCCCAGGCCGCGAGCGGCAGGCTGAGTGCGAGGACGGTTACTACACGGCGGCACATGCGCATAAGAACTTACTTACGCAGTTCTACGCGACGGTTCTGAGCCCAGGACTGCTCGTCGTTGCCGGTGGCAACTGGACGCTCTTCGCCGTAGGAAACCAGTTCCAGCTGAGCAGGGGAAACGCCCTGCAGAACCAGGTAGCGCTGAACGGCCTTGGCACGACGCTCACCCAGAGCCATGTTGTACTCGCGGGTGCCGCGCTCGTCGGTGTTGCCTTCCAGAACAACGCGGTTGCCGTTGGCTTTCAGGTCCTTGGCGTGAACGTCCAGAGCGCGCATGGCTTCTGGCTTCAGGTCCGAGCTGTCGTATTCGAAGTAGAAGGTGGTGATTGCGCGCAGGGCAGCTTCTTCGCTCAGGGAGCCGTCAACTGCGCCAGTGTTGGCACCGTAGCCAGCGTTAGGGTCTACAGCAGCGCCTTCGCCTGCGTTGTCACCGCCCTTCGAGGAGCAACCTACAGCTACGGCCATGGCCAGAGCCAGCGCAGCAAATTTACCAAACTTCAGCATTTCCATCGTGAAACTCCTAATGAAACCCCAGTGTGTTAAGCAAAACGTATTACGCCGCAATCAGTTCAGGTAAGGGGACCAGGACGGTTCTCTGACTTCGCCTTGAGCGGTAGGAAGTGGGAGCCTCACGCGGCCATTAAGCGACACGAGCATCAAGACTCCCCGGCCCTGCTGGCGGGTGGCGTAGATTAGCATGGTGCCGTTTGGCGCAACAGTGGGAGACTCATCAAGACTTGTTTCAGAGAGAATCTTTACACTTCCGCGTTGCAAGTCCTGTGCCGCCACTTTGAAGTTGGTAAAGCCCTGTTGGCGATGGATCATCACCAGGGTCTTTTCGTCCGCCGAAAGTTTCGGGTTGGCGTTGTAGTTACCCACGAAGGTTACGCGCTCTGCACCACCGCCACCGACCGACTGTTTGTAGATCTGCGGCTTGCCGCCACGGTCGGAGGTGAAGTAAAGGGTGTTGCCATCTTTACCCCAGAACGGCTCGGTATTGATACCCGGGCCTGCGGTAACACGGCTGATCTGGCGCGATGCCACGTTCATCACATAGATGTCCGGGTTGCCGTCTTTCGACAATACGAATGCCAGGCGCGAACCGTCCGGCGACCAGGCTGGCGCGCCGTTCAGGCCTTCGAAGTTGGTCACCTGCTCGCGGCGGCCGGTATCGATGTTCTGGATGAAGATGCGCGGACGCTTCTGCTCGAACGAAACATAGGCAATACGCTTGCCATCTGGCGCAAAGCGCGGCGACAGGATCGGCTCACGCGATTGCAGCAAGGTGACCGCACGCGCACCGTCGTAGTCCGAACGCTGCAGGGTGTAGCGGGTGTTGTTGGTGGAGAAGCGCTCGGCCGTCACGTACAGCATACGGGTGGAGAACGCACCCTTGATGCCGGTGAGCTTCTCGAACGACTGGTCGGCAATGTAGTGCGCCATGTCGCGCAGCTGGTCGGTGCTGCCCGCCACGCTGCCGGTCAGCACTTGCTGCTCGGTAGCGACGTTGAACAGCGCGTACTGCACCTGCAGGCGACCGCCCGACGGCACGATGCTGCCCACCATCACGTATTGGGCACCCAGCGCTTTCCAGTCACGGAAGATGACTTCGCTGGCCTGCGACGGCTGGCTGATCATGTTCTGCCGCGGAATCGGCGAGTAGTAGCCGGAGTTGCGCAGATCGTTGCCGATGATGTCGGCAATGTCTTCTGGCAACACGCTGCCGCCCTGCAGACCGAACGGCACTACTGCGATGGGGGTTGCCCGGTCGCTGCCGCTGGTGACCAGGATGTTCTTTTCCTCTGCTACGGCCATGCCTGCCACGCAGCACAGCATGACCAGCAGTCCTCTCAGACGTTTAATCACAACGCTAGATCCTCAGGTGTAAATGTCATCTTGAACGAACGATATTGGTTGAAATCGCTCGGCTTCATACCCTGCATCTCGGTCAAACGACCAATGTTCTTCACCGCAGCCACCGCCGAACTGTCGTACGGGCCGTCACCACTGGAACGGGCCACGCTGACACTGGTGATGGTACCGTCCGGCAACATGTTGATCTGCAGGACCACCGTCATGCCCTTGCGCGCGGAAGGCGGACGTGCCCAGCCCTCGGCCGCGCGCATGCGGATCAGGTCGTCGAAGTCGCCGGCCACCTGGTCACCCTGCTCGTCGGCCAGCGCCTGCTGCCGCTCGGTGGTATCGGACAACAGCTCGGCCAGGGCCTGGGCTTTCTTGTCTTCTGCCGCCTTGCGGGCCGCTTCCTGTGCCTTTTTCTTCTGGGCGTCTGCAGCGGCCTTTTTCTTGGCCTCTTCAGCTGCCTTCTTCTTCGCGTCCTCGGCCGCCGCTTTCTTCTTGGCGTCCTCGGCTGCTTTCTTCTTGGCCTCTTCGGCTGCCTTTTTCTTGGCGTCCTCGGCGGCTTGTTTCTTCGCCTCTTCAGCGGCCTCTTTCTTGGCCTCTTCTTCGGCTTTTTTCTTGGCTTCTTCCTCAGCCTTCTTCTTGGCGATGTCGGCCTGCTGTTTCTCGGCGGCCTTCTTCGCCTCGTCGGCCTTCTTGGCTTCAGCGGCTTTCTTGGCCTCGGCAGCCTTGGCGGCGTCTGCGGCCTTGGCAGCGTCTTCGGCTTTTTTCGCTTCGGCAGCTTCGCGGGCCTCTTCGGCCTTTTGAGCAGCGTCGGCTTTCTTTTGTTCCGCGGCCTTCACAGCCTCCTGCTCGACCTTTTTCTGCTCCAGCTGCTCGACTTCGGTCTGGCGCGACGCGGTTTTCTTCGCTTCCCCGGCAATCTTCTGGTTGGTCTGGGTGGTCGCCTGGCTCTTGGACTTGAGCTGATACAGGGTAGCCTGAACGATCGGCTTGGAAGGCGGCAGCTCAGGCGTCATCGCAAAACTGACGAACAGCAGGGCGAACACCAGCACATGCAGGCCGATGGCCCAGACACTGGGCCAGAAGTAGCTTTCCGAGGCGGATGGCTCTCGCTGTTGCATCAGGGCGCCTCGGTAATCAGGCCAACGTTACCGACACCGGCCTTCTGCAACCCGCCCATGGCACCCATGACCGCGCCATAGTCGACAGCCTTGTCGCCACGGATGAACACCTGGGTCTGCTTGCCCTGGTCACGGCCTGCAGCAATGATCTTGGTCACTGCACTGGTCATGTCAGGCAAGGTCATGGCCTTGTCCATCTGTTTGTCGGTATCGACTTCGCTGCCAAGGTTCCAGTAGTAGGTCTTGTCGGCCTTGATGGAGATGGTGAGGATCTGGACGTTGTTGTCCTGCGGCAAGGCTTCGCTGGAAACCTTGGGCAGGTCGACCTTCACGCCCTGATTGAGCATGGGCGCCGTCACCATGAAGATGACCAGCAGCACCAGCATCACATCGATGTAGGGCACCACGTTCATCTCGGCGACGGGCTTGCGTTTGTGGCGAACTCGGGCCATGGGCTTCTACCTGATTACTCTTCGCTGGTGTGCACTTTGCGGTGCAGGATCGCCTGGAACTCGTCGGCGAAGGTGTAGTAACGACCGATCAGCACTTCGCTGCGCGCGGCAAACCGGTTGTAGGCGATTACTGCCGGGATTGCGGCGAACAGGCCGATGGCGGTGGCGATCAGTGCTTCGGCGATACCCGGGGCAACGGTGGCCAAGGTGGCCTGCTGGGCGCTGGCCAGGCCGCGGAACGAGTTCATGATGCCCCACACGGTACCGAACAGGCCGATGTACGGGCTGGTGGAACCGACGGTGGCCAGGAACGGCAGGCTTTGCTCGAGTTTTTCTTCCTCGCGCGAAATGGCCACGCGCATGGCACGGCCAACGCCTTCCATGACGGCGTCCGGGTCAACGCCTGGCTGCTGGCGCAGGCGCGAGAACTCCTTGAAGCCGGCACGGAAAACCTGCTCGACACCTGAGTCCGGGTCTGGGTTGCTGCCTGCCTGGCGGTACAGCTTGGACAGGTCGATACCCGACCAGAAGCGCTCCTCGAAGGCATCCAGCGCACGACGACCGGCACGCAGCATGGTGCTGCGCTGGAAGATCATGATCCATGAAGTGACCGAGGCGGCCACCAGGGTCAGCATTACCAGCTGTACCACCACGCTGGCATTGCTGACCAGACTCCACATGGAGGTATGGTCGACGACGTTAGCTTCCACGCTTATTCTCCTGCATTCGATTGATTACCCGAGCCGTCCGCCGCAAAGGCGTCGCGTAGCTGGGGGGGTATGGCTCGGGGTTTGAAAGTGTCGGCGCGCACGGCAGCCACCAGGAACTGCCCTTCGCAGAGCAGCGTTTCATCCTTTTCTCGCCAGACCTGCTGTACGAAACGCAGGCTGGCGCGATTGAGTTCAAGTACGTGCGCGGTGACCCGCAGCTCGTCGTCCAGCCGCGCCGGCGCGTGATAACGCGCTTCGCTGGAGTGGACCACGAACAACAGGTTGTCTTGCGCCAGTTGCGACTGGGAAAAGCCCAGGTGCCGCAGGCGTTCGGTGCGCGCGCGCTCCATGAATTTCAGGTAATTGACGTAATACACCACGCCACCGGCATCGGTGTCTTCGTAATAGACGCGACAACGGTGTGCGAACGGTTCCAGGCCATTTTGCGCGCGCATACTCTAGTGCTTACTCCTCAGCTTGCCAATCCGCTGTGGCAACTGTTTTTTCTTCATTAATGTCTTATTGCCAGCGCACCTTCGGCATGCCAGCGGTAGGACCACGAAAAGCCGGTTTTGATCTGTCATTCATCGCCTGCTTCGGAAAAATCTCCACCCTCCCCCAGGCGCCCGGGTACGTTCAGGCCAAAGTGCAGGTAGGCATGCCGGGTAACCACGCGGCCACGCGGGGTGCGCATGATATAGCCTTGCTGGATCAGGTACGGCTCAAGCACGTCCTCGATGGTATGGCGCTCTTCGCTGATGGCTGCAGCCAGGTTGTCCACCCCTACCGGGCCACCATCGAACTTCTCGATCATGGTGAGCAGCAGGCGGCGGTCGGAATGGTCGAACCCGCACTCGTCGACATCCAGCAGGTTCAGCGCCATGTCGGCCACGGCCTTGGTGATCTGGCCCTTGCCGCGCACCTCGGCGTAGTCGCGCACGCGGCGCAACAGGCGGTTGGCGATACGTGGCGTGCCACGGGCACGCCGGGCAATCTCGTAGGCGCCCTGGTCTTCGATCACCAGGCCCAGGATGTTGGCCGAGCGGCTGACGATGGTGGCCAGGTCCTTGTCGCTGTAGAACTCCAGGCGCTGGACGATACCGAAGCGGTCACGCAACGGGTTGGTGAGCATGCCGGCACGGGTGGTGGCACCGACCAGGGTAAACGGCGGCAGGTCGAGCTTGATCGAGCGGGCTGCAGGCCCTTCGCCGATCATGATGTCGAGCTGGAAGTCTTCCATGGCCGGGTACAGCACCTCTTCGACGACCGGCGACAGGCGGTGGATTTCGTCGATGAACAGCACGTCGTGCGGCTCGAGGTTGGTCAGCATGGCCGCCAGGTCGCCGGGGCGCTCAAGAATCGGCCCCGAAGTGCTCTTCACCGACACGCCCATTTCATGGGCGATGATATTGGCCAGGGTGGTCTTGCCCAGACCCGGTGGGCCGAAGATCAAAGTGTGGTCGAGCGACTCGCTACGGCCACGGGCAGCCTGGATGAACAGCGACATCTGTTCACGCACCACCGGCTGCCCGATGTACTCGTCCAGGCTCAGCGGGCGGATTGCCCGGTCCTGAACCTCTTCACGGTCGCGGCCACTGGCGGCGATCAGGCGGTCGGCTTCGATCACTTGGTAATCATCCCTTTCAGGCTGCGGCGGATCAGCTCCTCACTGCTCAGGCCGGCCTTGTCCTTGATCGCGGCGATTGCCTTGCTCGCTTCCTGCGGTTTGTAGCCCAGCGAGACCAGCGCGCTGACGGCGTCAGCCTCTGCGGTGGATTCGCTGGCGACCGGCAACGGGCCATCGGAGACCAGGGTGAACATGGCTGGGGAGGTTTCCCAGGCCTTGAAGCGGTCCTTGAGCTCGACCAGCAGGCGCTCGGCAGTTTTCTTGCCGACACCGGGCACGCGCACCAGGGCCGATGTGTCCTGGGCCTGTACGCAGCGCACCAGTTCGTCGACCTCCAGGCCGGACATCAGCGCCAATGCCAGCTTCGGCCCCACGCCATTGAGGCGGATGAGCTCGCGGAACAGCTCGCGCTCGCGCTTTTCGGCAAAGCCGTAAAGCAGGTGGGCGTCTTCGCGCACCACCAGGTGGGTGTGCACGGTGACGGTTTCGCCCACTTTGGGCAGACGGTACAGCGTGGTCATGGGAACTTCCAGTTCGTAACCCACGCCGTTGACGTCGATAATCAGGTGCGGCGGCTGTTTTTCCGCCAGGGTGCCGCGCAAACGTCCAATCACGTTCCGATCCTTCCTCTCGGGGAGCGGGTCAAAGACCGCTCAACCCTATCAGCAAATGCAGCGGGTGAACGCTTCACCCGGACAAAATGTGTATCAGCGCATGAAGCGCCTACAGACGCAAGCGCCCGCCGCGTCGCCGCGCCGTGGCCAGGCCATGTGGCACCAGGCTGGAACGGGTATGGGCGTGACACAGGGCGATGGCCAGTGCATCGGAGGCATCGATCTGCGGCTTTTGCGTGAGTTTCAGCAGGTGCATGACCATCATCATCACCTGCTCCTTGTTGGCCCCACCTGTGCCGGCGACGGCCTGCTTGACCTGGGTGGCACTGTACTCGGCGATTTCCAGGCCTGCTTCGGCGGCGGCAACGATGGCTGCGCCACGGGCCTGGCCGAGCTTGAGCGCCGAGTCGGCATTGCGGGCCATGAACACCCGCTCGATACCCATGGTCACGGGGCCGTGCTGGGTGATGATTTCACTGACACCACGAAAAACAATCTGCAAGCGCTCGTGCAGCTCGCCGCTGCCGGTGCGGATACAACCCGACGCCACGTACTCGCAACCACGGGCGGTCTGGTGGACCACGCCATAGCCGGTGATGCGCGAGCCGGGGTCGATACCTAGAATCAGAGTCATAGTGCCTGTTTGTTCAGAATGTACCGGCCTATTCGCGGGCAAGCCCGCTCCCACAGGGACCGCACCAAACCTGAACCTGGTGCAATACCTGTGGGAGCGGGCTTGCCCGCGAATAGGCCCTCAAGGCCAACGAAACAACCTTAGCCGAGGTTTTCCATGATCTCATCGGAAATCTGGGCATTGGAGTAGACGTTCTGCACGTCATCCAGGTCTTCGAGCATGTCGATCAGCTTGAGCACCTTTTCGGCACCTTCCTGGTCGAGTTCGGCGCTTGTGGTCGGCTGCATGACGATTTCCGCGTCAGCGGCCTTGAAGCCCGCCTCTTCCAGGGCATTACGCACGGCGTAGAAGCTGTTGAACGAAGTGAATACATCGAACGAACCGTCATCGTTGGCCACCACGTCGTCGGCATCGGCCTCCATCGCCGCTTCCATCAACGCGTCTTCTTCAACGCCGGGCGCAAAGCTGATCTGCCCCTTGCGTTCGAACAGGTAAGCCACCGAACCGTCGGTACCCAGGTTGCCGCCACACTTGGTGAAGGCATGACGCACAGCGGCAGCAGTGCGGTTGCGGTTGTCGGTCATGGCTTCGACCATGATCGCCACGCCGCCCGGACCGTAACCTTCGTAGCTGAGCTCTTCGACGTTGTCGCTTTCGTTGGTGCCAGCACCGCGGGCCACGGCGCGATCGATGATGTCGCGGCTCATGTTGGCACCCAAGGCCTTGTCCAGTGCCAGGCGCAAGCGCGGGTTGGATGCCGGGTCAGCACCACCTTGCTTGGCAGCGACCGTCAGCTCACGGATCCACTTGGTGAAGATCTTGCCTCTCTTGGCATCCTGGCGCTCTTTGCGGTGCTTGATGTTCGCCCACTTGGAATGACCAGCCATAACGACTCCGAATCCTTTGTTTCACAAACAGCCCCGCCCCTGTACGGGGCGGGACGGGAAAATACCTGCGCCGAAACGCAAAGGCGCATCCATGTGGATGCGCCCGGGGACTGCTTACTCGACCTTGGTCTGTTCGCGCAGTCGGATGTGCAGCTCGCGCAGGGCCTTGGCATCGACCAGGCCTGGGGCCTGGGTCATGACGCATGCGGCGCTCTGGGTTTTCGGGAAGGCGATCACTTCACGGATCGACTGGGCACCGGTCATCAGCATGACCAGGCGGTCCAGGCCGAAGGCCAGGCCACCGTGTGGCGGTGCGCCGAACTTCAGGGCGTCGAGCAGGAAGCCGAACTTCTCTTCCTGTTCTTCTGCCTCGATACCCAGCAGGCGGAAGACCGCCTGTTGCATCTCTTTGCGGTGGATACGGATCGAACCGCCACCCAGCTCGGTACCGTTCAGGACCATGTCGTAGGCACGGGACAGGGCTGTGGCCGGGTTGGCCTCCAGCTCTTGCGGGGTGCACTTCGGCGCGGTGAACGGGTGGTGCAGTGCAGTGAAGCTGCCGTCTTCGTTCTCTTCGAACATCGGGAAGTCGACAACCCACATCGGTGCCCACTCGCAGGTGTGCAGGTTGAAGTCGTTGCCGACCTTGATGCGCAGAGCACCCAGGGCCTCGCTGACGACCTTGAACTTGTCGGCACCGAAGAAGACGATGTCGCCATCTACCGCGCCAACGCGATCGAGGATCACGTTGAGGTTGGCTTCAGGGATGTTCTTGACGATCGGCGACTGCAGGCCTTCGACGCCCTTGGCGCGCTCGTTGACCTTGATGTACGCCAGGCCCTTGGCACCATAGATACCAACAAACTTGGTGTACTCGTCGATCTTGCTGCGCGGCATGCTGGCAGCGCCTGGCACGCGCAGGGCAGTAACGCGGCACTTCGGATCGTTGGCGGGGCCTGCGAATACCTTGAAGTCGACATCCTTCAGCTGATCGGCAACGTCGACCAGTTCCAGCGGGTTACGCAGGTCCGGCTTGTCGGAACCGTAGCGGCGCATGGCTTCTTCGAAGGTCATGTGCGGGAATTCGCCGAATTCCAGGTCCAGCACTTCCTTGAACAGCTTGCGGATCATGCTTTCGGTCAAGCCCATGATCTCGCTTTCATCGAGGAAGCTGGTCTCGATGTCGATCTGGGTGAATTCCGGCTGGCGATCGGCACGCAGGTCTTCGTCACGGAAGCACTTGGCGATCTGGTAGTAGCGGTCGAAACCGGCAACCATCAGCAGCTGCTTGAACAGCTGCGGCGACTGCGGCAGTGCGAAGAAGCTGCCAGCGTGGGTACGGCTTGGCACCAGATAGTCACGCGCGCCTTCCGGAGTGGCACGGGTGAGGATCGGGGTTTCGACGTCGAGGAAGCCGTTGTCGTCCATGAAGCGACGAATGCTGCTGGTGATGCGCGAACGCAGGCGCAGCTTTTCGGCCATTTCTGGGCGACGCAGGTCGATGAAGCGGTAGCGCAGGCGGGTTTCCTCGCCAACGTCGGAGTACTCGTTCAGCGGGAACGGCGGGGTTTCTGCTTCATTGAGCACGGTCAGCTGGTAGCCGAGGATCTCAATGGCGCCGGAGGCCATGTTGGCATTCACCGCACCGTCCGGGCGCTTGCGCACCTTGCCGGTGACCTGCACGACGTATTCGCTACGCACGCGGTCGGCGGCGGCGAAGGTTTCGGCGCGATCCGGGTCGAACACGACCTGGGCCATGCCTTCGCGGTCACGGATGTCGAGGAAGATCACCCCGCCGTGGTCGCGGCGACGATGGACCCAGCCGCAAAGGGTGACTTCCTGGCCGTCCAGGCTCTCGTTCAGTTGGCCGCAATAATGGCTGCGCATCATGATGGTGGTTTCGCTTCTCGTGATTCGTGTATTCGGTGGAGGCCTTGGCCGCCCGGAGGGCTAATACTGCAAGACCCGGTCACAGCATTCAACTCAGTCGGCCTTGTCGCCGCCTGCCAGATTCTTTTTCGCCCCGGTCTTGAAGTCGGTTTCGTACCAACCATTACCGCTCAGGCGAAAGCCCGGCACCGACAGCAGCTTCTTCAGCGCGGGCGCCTGGCAGGCCGGGCAATCGGTCAGCGGCGCGGCGCTGATCTTTTGCAGCACTTCCATGCGGTGCTCGCAGGACGCACATTGATAGTCATAAAGGGGCATGGGTGTCTCTCGTCAACCATAAAGCTGGCTGCCGGGGCAGCAAAAAGCGGGATTATATATGGTTAACAAGCACTGCGCAGCCCGCCCGGCGATCAGCGCGCACTTGGCGGGTTTTGCAGCCAGGCCACACAAATGACCCGGATCAGCCCACTGAAGTTGCGAACCCCACCCTGACGCAGGTGCACCTCGCGGTCCACGTAGGACAATACGGCACTGACCGAACAGCGGTTGGCGGCGGCAATCCGCTCCAGGATACCCCAGTAGACGGCCTCCAGGCGCAGACAGGTGGAAAACCCGTTGAGCCGCACCGAACGCGACACCGGCTGGATCTGCAACATGTCGAAATCCGCCTTGAACGGATCAATACACTGTTTTCCTGGCCAACTGCCCTGGCCAGCCACACGCTTGCTCGCTTGCATGATGCGCCCTACTCCCTCGTCACCGGTAACAGGTGAGCTATGAAGCGCTGACGGGCGAGGTTAAAGCAGCGGCAAAATCTTCCTGCACAACAATCCAAAAGGCACACACAAGACCTGTAGGAGCGGCCTTGTGTCGCGATGGGCTGCGCAGCAGCCCCGGCAATCTGTGCCAAGGCTGCAATTTTGGGGCTGCTGCGCAGCCCATCGCGACGCAAGGCCGCTCCTACAGGGATCTGCGCAGGCCAGACGGGTCCGTGAACTTACTTGCCGTCGAGCAGCACCCGCAACATCCACGCAGTTTTTTCGTGCACCTGCATGCGCTGGGTCAGCAGGTCGGCGGTCGGTTCGTCACTGACCTTGTCCACTACCGGGAAGATGCTGCGCGCGGTACGCACCACAGCCTCCTGGCCCTGGACCAGTTGGCGGATCATCTCGTCCGCCGGGGGCACGCCTTCCTCCTCCTTGATCGAGGAATGCCGCGCATAGAATGCATACGACCCCGGCGCCGGGAAGCCCAGGGCACGGATGCGCTCGGCAATCGAATCGACCGCCAGCGCCAACTCGTTGTACTGCTCCTCGAACATCAGGTGCAGGGTGCGGAACGACGGACCGGTGACGTTCCAGTGGAAGTTATGGGTTTTCAGATACAACACGTAGGTATCCGATAACAGGCGGGACAACCCATCGACGATGGATTTGCGATCTTCTTCAGTGATACCGATATCGATTGCCATGAAGTTCCCCTTTCCATAAGGCTTGAGACTCAAGCGGACGCCGACCACTGTAGCAACACTTGACCTGCATCGCCTGTGACATGGCGCAACACATCGCCCGGCGGGCAGCCTGCAGTTTGAGTAGCCTGCGGCTTTACTGTTAAATAGGCACCGTGCCACCCGTGCGGACTGTCATTGCCGGGTGCATAGGCTGGCCTGCCACGTGTTCGCGCTCTACACCTCATGCGCACCGTGCTGCCAGCTCTTCCTGTGATCGGCCTTATCAACTGTGAGCCAACCCCATGTTCAAGATCGTCCATCTGGTGACGGGCGTGGCAGCCTTGCTGCTATCGCTCATACCCAGCCTGAAAACCGATGCGACACCCTTCCTGCAACAACCTGACGCGGTTTACCTGGCCCTGCTCGGCCTGCTCAACCTGGTCCTGGCCCCCGTTGTGCCGCTGTACTACCGCGGCGCACGGCAGCAACTGCAGCACCTTGCCTGCGCCTTGCTGGTAGTGGCAGTGGTACTGCAAACCCTGACGCTGCTGGCCCGCCCGGAAATGGGCAACCTTGCTGCGCTGGTCTGCGCAGCACTGGCCGTGGCCCTGCACCTGGCCGTGGGCTTTGCCCGCACCCCGCGCAAGGCTCGCAACAGCCAGCACACGACGCAAGATGGCATCAACCGTGATACCGGCACCGTCAAGTGGTTCAACACCTCGAAAGGCTTTGGTTTTATCTCTCGCGATTCGGGCGATGACATCTTTGTGCACTTTCGCGCCATCCGCGGCGAAGGCCATCGCATTCTGGTCGAAGGCCAGCGCGTGGAGTTTTCGGTGATGCACCGCGACAAGGGCCTGCAAGCTGAAGACGTAGTTGCGGTAGCCCGCCGCTGATTGCCGCACCACCCAAAGGCATATTCACCGGCATGCCGGTGAATATGCCCTTGCAACCCGTCAATAATGAGGCGGTGGCGCCTCTTCCCCTTCGCTGCCGTACTGGCCAACCATCTCTTCATAACGTTTGATCAGCTCGGCCATCTGCGATTGCAGCCGCTCGATCACCCGCGCCTGCTCGAACACCACGTCATTCAACGCCTGAAGGGTGTCATCCTGGAACGCCTGGCGGGTTTCCAGTTCGACAATACGCAATTCCAGCGACATGTCAGGCCTCCTGATAGCCAGCAAGTTGCAGCCCACGCAAGCGCTGACGAATGGCTTGCAACTGATCGTCGCTGTAGGCCACGGCCGGGCACTTGCCCCACACCGGTGCCGGCCAGGCAGCGTCGTCACGCTGGCGTACGATCACATGCATGTGCAACTGGCTGACCACATTGCCCAAGGTGGCCACGTTCATCTTGTCGGCGCTGTAGCTGGCTTTCAGCGCTTCAGCCAACAGGGTGGTTTCCTGCCACAACTGCTGCTGCTCTTGCGCATCAAGCTCGAACAGTTCGCTGATACCGGCGCGCTTGGGCACCAGGATGAACCATGGGTAGTTGGCATCCTTGCTCAGCAACAACTGGCACAGCGCAAACTCCCCCAGCACCAGGGAGTCCTGCTGCAAACGCGAATCGAGGACGAACACGGTATATCTCCTTCAGGCAAAACCAACCCGCATCGAGCGGAAAACAGGCCTGCAAGGATACCTTGCACATTCCCGGTAACACAGCGCTACTTTTCGCACCAAAATGAGGCCACCTACCCACCCGCTCCACACGTATCACCCCACAAATGACTCTGGATGAACATGTTGCGGTAACACATTGACTTTGTTGGCAGCTTTTTAAATTTTAATGATTCTCGACTCCAACATGGGCTAATGCTGCCCTCGCCCCGTGTTTACGGCGCTTTCCGACCCTCGGTAGCCGCTTTTGTGAAAATTTCATGAAGTGTTGCGAATTTTGAGCACGCTTGTTGCATTCCCTTCACGCCAAGTCGGCACGACATCTGCAATGGCAGGTGAACGCGACAAATAACAACAGCGGCATTGGTTACCAGGGAGTTTCCTTAACCGGAATCGGTAGTTACAGATTCGTTACGGTGACAGGAACAGCGCTGGCGTTGTACGGCCCATAAACCGGGGCGTGATTTGCGACATGGAAATACCTAAAAGCGACATGGAAAAAAAGTTCCGTAAAGAGTGCTTATAGCCATATCGCCAACAACAGTCAGCGTGCTATACATTTTCGCCGACATAACAAGAAAGAGCTGCACCCTATAACTAAAAGACTTGGACGCAGCGGTACTCTTCCTAAAAACCAAAGGAGCAAATCACGATGCGCGTGATGAAGTGGAGCATGATCGCCCTGGCCGTTACGGCGGGGACCTCGCAGTTGGCAATGGCCTCGGCACAAGACGAGTCCAAAGGCTTCCTTGAAGACAGCAAGCTGAACGTAAAAACCCGCATGCTGTACTTCAGCCGTGACTTCCGCAACAACGACAGCGGCAAGAGCCGCGTGGAAGAAACCGGCCTGGGCTTCCTGGGTACCTTCGAATCGGGCTTCACCCAAGGCACCGTGGGCTTCGGCGTTGACGCCATCGGCATGCTGGGCCTGAAACTGGACAGCGGCAAAGGCCGCGCCGGCACCGGCCTGTTCCCGACCGCCTCCGACGGCCGTTCGCAAGATGATTACTCCGAAGGCGGCGGTGCAGTAAAACTGCGCGTTTCCAACACCGTGCTGAAGTTCGGTGACCAGTTCACCGCCCTGCCAGTACTGGCCACCGACGACAGCCGCCTGCTGCCAGAAGTTGCTGAAGGTGGCCTGATCACCAGCAACGAAATCGATGGCCTGACCCTGCACGCCGGTCACTTCACCGCCCTGAACGCACAGGCCCAGACTTACCACGACAGCCTGCGCCTGACCGAGGCCAACGTCTTCGGTGGCACTTACGCCATCAACGAAAACCTCAGCACCAGTGTCTACTACTCGCGCATCGAAGATCACTTCCGCAAGTGGTACGGCAACATCAACTGGGCACTGCCGATCAGCGACAAGCAAGGCCTGGTGTTCGACTTCAACATCTATGACACCAAGTCCATTGGCGACAACCTGACCGGCGCATTCGTCAGCAAAGCCGACGGCAGCAACGAACTGGACAACATCGCAGCCAGCCTCTCGGCCGCCTACAACATTGGCGCCCACACCTTCACCCTGGCTTACCAGAAAGTCAGCGGCGACGGTGACTACGCCTACGGCGTGGACGGTGGCGGCACCATCTTCCTGGCCAACTCCGTTGCCCGTTCCGACTTCAACGCCGAAGACGAGAAGTCCTGGCAGGCTCGCTACGACCTGAACTTCGCCGAATACGGCGTACCAGGCCTGACCTTCATGACCCGCTACGTCCGCGGTTCGGGTGCCACCACCCAGTCCACCGACAGCGGCAAGGAATGGGAACGCGACGTAGACGTCAAATACGTGCTGCAGAGCGGCCCGGCCAAAGACCTGAGCTTGCGCGTACGTCAGGCCACCTACCGCTCCAGCGACGGCGTTTACTACGGTTCGAGCTCGATCGACGAACTGCGCCTGATCGTGGAGTACCCGCTGAGCATCCTGTAAGCCTGGCTTGCAGTGCCCCGCACCTGAAAAGCCCGGCGATCACGCCGGGCTTTTTCTTGGCTGACAAGTGTCACGCCCTGGGGCATCCTGTACGCCTTCGTTTCACCCCCGTACAATGCGGGGCTATTTCAACGTCTTAGGCAATCGACACGGCTAACCATGCGCACCAGTCAATATTTGCTCGCCACCCAGAAAGAAACCCCTGCCGACGCAGTGGTCATCAGCCATCAGCTCATGCTGCGTGCCGGCATGATCCGCAAACTGGCCTCTGGCCTGTACACCTGGCTGCCGATGGGCTTGCGGGTAATGCGCAAGGTCGAGGCCGTGGTGCGTGAGGAAATGAACGCCGCCGGCGCCCTGGAAGTGCTGATGCCAAGCATCCAGCCTGCCGAGCTGTGGCAGGAGTCCGGCCGCTGGGAGCAGTACGGCCCTGAGCTGCTGCGCCTGAAAGACCGCCACCAGCGTGATTTCTGCGTTGGCCCGACCCACGAAGAAGTCATCACCGACCTGGCCCGTAACGAGCTGTCCAGCTATAAACAGCTGCCGCTCAACATGTACCAGATCCAGACCAAGTTCCGTGACGAGATCCGCCCGCGCTTCGGCTTGATGCGTGGCCGCGAGTTCATCATGAAGGACGCCACTCGTTCCATGCCGACCAGGCTTCCCTGCAGGAAACCTACGACCGCATGCACCAGGCGTACAGCAACGTGTTCACCCGCCTGGGCCTGGACTTCCGCCCAGTGCAGGCCGACACCGGCTCCATCGGTGGCAGCTACTCGCATGAGTTCCACGTATTGGCTGAGTCCGGCGAAGACGACGTGATCTTCAGCGACAGCTCCGACTACGCCGCCAACATCGAGAAGGCCGAGGCCATCCCGCGCGAAACCGTGCGCCCAGCTCCTACCGAGGAGCTGCGCCTGGTCGACACCCCGAACGCCAAGACCATTGCGCAACTGGTCGAAAACCATGGCCTGGCGATCGAAAAGACCGTCAAGACCCTGATCGTGCGCGGCGCCGAAGAAGGCAAGCTGATCGCCCTGATCGTTCGCGGCGACCACGAACTGAACGAAATCAAGGCCACCAAGCTGGAACAGGTTGCCGACCCGCTGGTCATGGCCACCGAAGCCGAACTGCGCGACGCCATTGGCGCCGGCGCCGGCTCGCTCGGCCCGCTGAACCTGCCGCTGGAAATCATCATCGACCGTTCGGTCGCCCTGATGAGCGACTTCGGCATCGGCGCCAACATCGACGACAAGCACTACTTTGGCGTCAACTGGGAGCGCGACCTGCCGGTTCCACAGGTTGCCGACCTGCGCAACGTGGTCGAAGGCGACCCAAGCCCGGACGGCCAGGGCACCCTGGTGATCAAGCGCGGTATCGAAGTGGGCCATATCTTCCAGCTGGGCACCAAGTACAGCGAGGCACTGAAGTGCCAGGTACTGGGCGAGAACGGCAAGCCGGTAACCCTGGCCATGGGCTGCTACGGCATCGGCGTGTCCCGCGTGGTCGCTGCTGCCATCGAGCAGAGCTATGACGACAAGGGCATCATCTGGAACGACGCCCTGGCCCCGTTCCAGATCGCCCTGGTACCGCTGCGCTACGAAACCGACGTGGTTCGCGAGGCGACCGACAAGCTGTACGCCGAACTGACCGCCGCCGGCTTCGAAGTACTGCTGGATGACCGCGACAAGAAAACCAGCCCAGGTATCAAGTTTGCCGACATGGAGCTGATCGGCATCCCGCACCGCATCGTCGTCAGCGATCGCGGCCTGGCCGACGGCAACCTGGAATACAAGCACCGCACCGAGCAGGACGCTCAGCCATTGCCCGTCAATGAAGTGCTGACCTTCCTGCAGGCCCGCGTTCGCCGCTGATAACCAATGCACGAGTGATCATGTTCAAGCGAAGTACCTTTACCCTGGGGGGCGCCGCACTGTGCGGCGCCCTGCTCGTCAGCGGCTGCGCCAACCAGATGTCCCAGCGCAGCGACCATGAGGAGCGCGTCGAGCGCAAACTGCTCGAGCACACCCTGCAGATCGATGTCGGCGAGCCGAAGGTGATGGAGCTTCCGCAGCGACGTGTGCGCGTGCATGAGCAGAAGCGCTTCGAAGTCACCGAGTTCGAAGTCACCCGGCGCTATGACCGCTACACGCCATACCAGCCCTGGCGGGAGATCTACGAGATCCCGCTGGGTGCCGTGGCCGTGGTGGCGGGCGTTGGTGCCAACGTGATCAACGTCTTCGCCTTGGGCAACCTGCCGCAAAGCATTACCCATGACTGGCTCAGCTACGGCGTGGACGGGCTCAACCCGTTCATGAACGTGCCGTCCAACGGCCGCGCCCAGCAAAACCTGGCGGGGATCAGCGAAGTACAGAAAGGCAAGCGCGAAGAATCCACCAGCGTGCCCTGGAGCGAACGCCTGGTCGAGGTCAAGGCTGGCAAGATGACCCACGAGCTGACTACCGACCGCAATGGCGTGCTGCGCTTGAACCTGCTCGACAGCCCGTTCTCCGAGCAGAACCTCAACCACGTCGGCACCCTGCACTTGCAGGTACTTGACGAGGACAATGCGGTACGCGGCGATGCCAGCCTGCTGGTCAGCGCCACCTTGCGCAACAAGCTGCTTGAAGCCCACGAACTGATCTTCGATGACCTCGAAGATGACGATGTCGGCCAGTGGGTACACCGGGTCAAGCGCCTGTCGGAGCTGGGCCTGGAAGAAGAAGCCAGTGAAATGGAACAAAGCCTGATCGAGCTGACCCGCAACGATCCGGAACTGCAGCAGGAGTTTCTGCAGTCGCTGACCAAGGCCACTGGCCGGTTGGTGGCTGACCCCGGGCTGTAGGAGCGAGCTTGCTCGCGATGGGCCGCATATGCGGCCCTTTTTATTCAGGTACAAACAATTCCAGCTGCTCATGCGCCCCGCGCAAATCGCGCAACCTCACCCCTACCCCCAGCAAGCGCACCGGCTTGCTACCACGGGCGAATGCCTGCCCCAGCAACTGTTTATAACTCTCCAGGTCCCTGCCGGCCCCGGCTTGCTCCATGGTGGTCTGGCTAAAGTCGTGGAACTTCACCTTTACAAAGGGCTTGTCGGGCCGGTAACTGCTGTCCATGCGGGCGATGCGCTCGTTCAGGCTCTCCAGCAGCTCAGGCAACCGCGCCAGGCAACTGGCCAGATCAGGCAGGTCGGTGTCGTAGGTGTTTTCCACGCTGACTGACTGGCGGCGGCTGTCGTTGTGTACTGCTCGGTCATCTATACCACGCGACAGCCCCCATAACCGCTCGCCAAAACTGCCGAACTCGCGTACCAGCGCCAGCCGCGACCAATCGCGCAGCTCCAGGCAGGTTTCGATGCCCAGCCGCGCCAGCTTTTCTGCCGTTACCTTGCCCACCCCATGCAGCCTGGCCACCGGCAAGGCGGCGACGAATGCCTCCACCTCGCCCGGAGTAATCACGAACAGCCCATTGGGCTTGCGCCAGTCACTGGCGATCTTTGCCAGAAACTTGTTCGGCGCCACGCCCGCCGACACGGTGATATGCAAGGTGCGGGAAACCCGTCGGCGGATATCCTCGGCAATGCGCGTGGCGCTGCCTGAATACCACTGGCTATCGCTTACATCCAGGTAGGCTTCATCCAGCGACAAAGGCTCGATCAGCTCGGTGTAGTCGCGGAAGATGGCATGTATTTCTCGCGAGGCCTCCCGGTAAGCCTCGAAGCGCGGCTTGACGATCAACAAGTCCGGGCACAGCTTAAGCGCATGCCGGGAAGACATGGCAGAACGAACGCCATAGGCGCGAGCTTCATAGTTGCAGGTGGCGATCACCCCACGCTGGTCAGGCGAGCCCCCAACCGCCATGGGTCGGCCAGCCAGGCGCGGGTCGTCACGCATCTCGATTGCGGCATAGAAGCAATCGCAGTCAACGTGGATGATCTTGCGCAAGGACATGGATGACCGTCAGCACTGTAAATTCATACAGATAGTATCGCATGCACCCTGTCGTGAAACAGCTCACCCGTGTTGCCGTACGATAATCGGCCGCAAAGCCCCGCCGCACCTGAGCTGCGACCTGTTATCAGGCGCTAAGGGTTTGAACAAAAAAGGTTTTTCCTAAACAAGTGCTTGACAATGGTCGGCAAATCCGTAGAATTCGGTCTCACAGGCGCGGGATGGAGCAGCCTGGTAGCTCGTCGGGCTCATAACCCGAAGGTCGTCGGTTCAAATCCGGCTCCCGCAACCAGATTCGAGAAAAGGCCACTGTTTACGCAGTGGCCTTTTTCTTTGCCTGCGATAAAGCAATTTCGAAAAAACCTCGAAAATTCAAAGACTAGCGCTTGACATACACATTCCAAGCTGTAGAATCCGACCCACTGACGCGGGATGGAGCAGCCTGGTAGCTCGTCGGGCTCATAACCCGAAGGTCGTCGGTTCAAATCCGGCTCCCGCAACCAGATTCAAGAAAAGGCCACTGTTAACACAGTGGCCTTTTTCTTTGCCCGCTGAAAAGCATTGCCGAAAAAACCTTGATAAATCAAAGCCAGGCGCTTGACATACACTTGGCACGCTGTAGAATGCGCACCTCTGACGCGGGATGGAGCAGCCTGGTAGCTCGTCGGGCTCATAACCCGAAGGTCGTCGGTTCAAATCCGGCTCCCGCAACCATATTCGTCAGAACAAACCCCGCCTGTGTAACAGCAGCGCGGGGTTTGTTGTTTCTACCCTCCCTGCTTTTCGTCGCCCCAATTTTCCCTCGCCCGCAAGCTAACCCGCAGGCTTGAGACGTTGTGCCCTGGATGAACTATCTTTAACCCTGCCGGGTCGCTGAAAGCGCCTGAGGCCGGAGTAACATTGGATACGTTTTCCTAAGGGACTTCCACTTGGCCGCACCTTCCCTCCACCTCGCGCAGCATGCCCGGGGCAATTCATGACTTCACACAACCCCGAACCTCCGGTGCCGCTCGCCTCGGCGCTGCCCGGTACCGTGCAGCACCTGCCGTTGCTTGAACGCCTGAGCCGCTACCGCCAGCCCATCGGCCTGGCGGTGACCCTGGTGCTGTTCACCATGGCCTTGATTGCCTGCCGCCACCTGCTGAGCGAGCTGGACATCTATGCCTTGCACGATGCCATGCTCAGCGTGCCGACACAGTCCTTGTTGGGCGCCTTTGTGGCGACGGTCGTCGGCTTCGTGATCCTGCTGGGTTACGAGTGGTCGGCCAGCCGCTATGCCGGTGTGAAACTGCCAGCTCGCAGCCTGGTACTGGGTGGTTTCAGCGCTTTTGCCATTGGCAATGCCATCGGCCTGTCGATGCTCTCGGGCGGCTCTGTGCGCTACCGGCTGTATGCGCGCCAAGGGCTTGCCGCAGGTGATGTCGCTCGGATGACGGTTTTCGCCAGCTTGTCACTGGGTTGCGCACTGCCGCCACTGGCCGCATTGGCTACCCTGAGCGACCTGCCTGCGGCCTCGACCGCACTGGGCTTGGCGCCTGGCTTGCTGGGGGGTATCGCCACAGCCGTGCTGGTGGCGTGCGCCCTGCTGCTGTTCGGTCTGTACCGCCGGCGCCTGACAGAACAACCGCTGGCCAATAACCTGCTGGTGCAACTGGGCCGCCGTACACTGCGCCTGCCAGGCGCGCGCCTGGCTGCCCTGCAACTGCTGATCACCGCGCTGGATGTGGCGGCAGCCGCCACCGTGCTGTACCTGCTGCTGCCCGAGGCGCCACCGTTCGGCGCGTTTGTGCTGGTATACCTGCTGGCCTTGGCCGCAGGCGTGCTCAGCCACGTTCCCGGCGGTGTCGGGGTGTTCGAGGCGATCCTGCTGGCGGCCTTTGCCGACCAGCTCGGCGCCGCGCCATTGGCGGCCGCCCTGCTGCTGTACCGGCTGATCTACGTGGTAATGCCATTGCTGCTGGCCTGCGTGCTGTTGCTGGCCAACGAGGCCCGGCGCCTGCTGTTCGCGCAGCAAGCCATCAAGGCCGCTTCCGGGCTGGCCGCACCGATCCTGTCGATACTGGTGTTCCTTTCTGGCGTGGTACTGCTGTTCTCGGGCGCCACACCCGAGATCGACACGCGGTTGGAGCACATGGGCTTCCTCGTACCACACCGGCTGATCGATGCCTCGCACTTCGGCGCCAGCCTGATTGGCGTGCTGTGCCTGCTGCTGGCCCAAGGCCTGCGCCGGCGACTGTCCGCTGCCTGGCTACTGACCACCGTGCTGTTGCTGGTCGGTGCCCTGCTGTCGCTGCTCAAAGGTTTCGACTGGGAAGAGGCTTGCCTGCTGACCTTCACAGCCACCTTGCTGGCCCTGTTCCGCCGCTCGTTCTATCGCCCAAGCCGCCTGCTGGAACTGCCATTCTCGCCGGTGTTCCTGGTCGCCAGCGCCTGCGCAGTCGGTGCCTCGGTATGGCTGCTGCTGTTCGCCTACCAGGACGTGCCCTACAGCCATCAGTTGTGGTGGCAATTTACCCTTGATGCCGATGCCCCGCGGGGCTTGCGTGCCGCCATGGGCAGTGCCCTGCTGTTGGCAGCCGTGGCACTGACCTGGCTGCTGCGCACCGCACCGCCGGTGATCCACTTGCCCGATGAAGAAGAACTGCAGCGCGCCAACCGCATCCTGCTGGCCTCCGACCAGCCCGACGGTGGCCTGGCCCTGACCGGCGACAAGGCATTGCTGTTCCACCCGCGTGACAATGCCTTCCTCATGTACGCCCGACGCGGCCGTAGCCTGGTGGCCCTGTACGACCCGATCGGCCCGGCCCAGGAACGCGCCGAAATGATCTGGCAGTTCCGCGACCTGTGTGACCTGCACCACGCCCGCCCAGTGTTCTACCAGGTGCGCGCCGAGAACCTGCCCTTCTATATGGACATCGGCCTGACAGCGCTGAAGCTGGGCGAAGAAGCCCGTGTCGACCTGCGCCGCTTCGACTTGGAAGCCAAAGGCAAGGAGATGAAAGACCTGCGCTACACCTGGAACCGCGGCGGCCGCGACGGCCTGAGCCTGGAAATCCACGAACCTGGCCACGCTCCCCTGGCCGAGCTGAAGGAAATTTCCGATGCCTGGCTAGGCGGCAAGAACGTGCGCGAAAAAGGCTTCTCGCTGGGACGCTTCAGCCCGGACTACCTGCAACACTTCCGCATTGCCCTGATTCGCTTCCAGGGCCGCCCGGTGGCCTTCGCCAACCTACTCGAAACCCATGGCAACGAACTGGCCAGCCTCGACCTGATGCGTGCGCACCCCGAGGCACCGAAGCTGACCATGGAATTCATGATGATCGGCCTGATCCTGCATTACAAAAACCATGAATACGCCCGCTTCAGTCTGGGCATGGTGCCGCTGTCCGGCCTGCAGCCGCGGCGCGGCGCGCCCTTGACGCAACGCCTGGGCTCCATGGTGTTCCGCCGGGGCGAGCAGCTGTACAACTTCCAGGGGCTTCGCCGCTTCAAGGACAAATTCCAACCGGATTGGGAACCCCGCTACATGGCCGTGCCGGCCGGGCTCGACCCGCTCGTGGCACTGGCCGACACCGCCGCCCTGATTGCAGGCGGCCTGACTGGATTGGTGAAACGTTGATGACCCGACGCTATTGGCTGTACCTGCTGGTTCCCCTGCTGCTGGCCGCCTTGGGTGGCACGCTGGCCTTCTGGCTGTGGACACGCCCGGCCCCCGAGGCGCGCCTGGAACAACTGAGCATCAATGACACCAACATCACCCGGGTCACCCCTGGCGTACACCCCAAGGCCCGGGTAGCCATTGGGGTGCCGCAAGAGCAGGCACTGACTGACAAGCAACTGATCGACCTGAGCCAGGCCGGCGAAGCCCAGTTGGTGCAGGTGATCCTGCCGCCGAACGACTGCAGCAAGCAGCAGCAGGCGATGGACCAGGCCCTGGCCGAGCTGCCGGAAAAGCCGACGCTGGTCGCCGGTATCGGCCCTGGTGCCGCCCAGGCCTGGCGTTGGCTGGCCAGCCAGAACGATGACAAGGCGCGGGCGATTTCTGTGGACTTCAGCCTGGAGCAACCCGGCTGCCAGGCCGCACTGCCGAAGGCAGCTGCCCATGGCCACTGGAACGTCGCCTGGAACGACAACCCGGATGACGCCAGCGCCGCCTTCGTACGTGACCAGGCCAACGCCGAAACCAGCATCAGCGACTACGACATCCACCTGCCACAGGTGCTGAAGGCGCAGCTGACCCAGGCTCTGGTTGGCCACGACGGCAACGCCCTGGCCATCCCGGTGGTCGAGGTTCCCGCCGGGCAGACCACCGATACGGTCACCCTGTTCCTTTCCGGCGATGGCGGCTGGCGCGACCTGGACCGGGATGTGGCCGGTGAAATGGCCAAACTGGGCTACCCGGTGGTGGGCATCGACACGCTGCGCTACTACTGGCAACACAAGACTCCGGAGCAAAGCGCCGCCGACCTGTCCGAGCTGATGCAGCACTACCGGCAAAAGTGGGGTACCAAGCGCTTCGTGCTGACGGGCTATTCGTTCGGTGCCGATGTGCTGCCAGCCATCTACAACCGCTTGCCGGCAGAAGACCAACAGCGCATCGATGCCGTGGTGTTGCTGGCCTTTGCCCGCAGTGGCAGCTTCGAGATCGAGGTTGAGGGCTGGTTGGGCAAGGAAGGCCAGGAAGCGCCTACCGGGCCAGAGATGGCCAGGCTGCCGGCGTCCAAGGTGGTATGCGTGTATGGCGTGGAAGAGACCGATGAAAGCGGTTGCACCGAGAAGACTGCGGTGGGTGAACGCCTGAAGCTGCCTGGGGGGCACCACTTCGACGAGAACTACCCGGCGCTGGCCAAGCGCTTGATTGGTGAGATCGAGACCCGCCAAGGCAAGTCGAGCGTGGCAGAGCAGAACTGATGGCCGCTCCTACAGGCGACGCGGTCGATGTAGGAGCGGCCTTGTGTCGCGATAGGGCCGCAAAGCGGCCCCAGCTATTCTGCGTCGTTGCACAAATCGTGGGGGCGCTTCGCACCCCATCGCGACACAAGGCCGCTCCTACAGGGACCGCGCCTTGGCGCAGAATCAGATCTCGACCTGGGTCCCCAGCTCGATCACCCTGTTCAGCGGCAGGTTGAAGAAGCGCAGGTTACCGTTGGCATTCTTCAGCAGGAACGCGAACAGGTTGCCCCGCCAACGCGACATTCCCTCCAACCGTGAAGCGATCACCGTCTCGCGGCTGAGGAAGTAGGTGGTGCGCATCGGGGTGAAGTCCAGCTCATCCAGATGGCACAGTTTCAACGCAGCCGGCACGTCCGGTTCGTCCATGAAGCCAAAGTGCAGCAACACGCGGAAGAACCCGTCACCGTAGGCCTCCACTTCAAAACGCTCCTGCTCCGGCACTCGCGGCCGGTCTTCGCTGACCACTGTCAGCAACACCACCTGGCTGTGCAGCACCTGGTTGTGGAGCATGTTATGCAGCAGCGCATGGGGTACGGCGTCGGCCCGCGCGGTGAGGAACACCGCCGTACCTTCGACCCGGTGGGGCGGCTGAATGCGGATACTGCTGATGAACAGCTGCAGCGGCAGCGCGCCTTCGTCGATACGCTCTACCAGAATCTGCTTGCCACGCTTCCAGGTACTCATCAGCAGGAACAGCACACCACCGGCCAGCACCGGGAAAGCACCGCCCTGCACGATTTTCGGCACGTTGGCGGCAAAGAACAGGCCATCCACGAACAGGAAGCCCACCAGGATCGGTACCGCCAGCACAGGCGGCCACTTCCACAGCAGCAACATCACCGCCGACACCAGGATGGTGGTCATCAGCATGGTGCCGGTCACCGCCACACCGTAGGCCGCGGCCAGTGCACCGGACGACTCGAAACCGATCACCAGCAGCACTACGCCCACCATCAGCGTCCAGTTCACCGCCCCAATGTAGATCTGCCCCTGCTCGTCGCTGGAGGTGTGCTGGATCTGCATGCGCGGAATGTAGCCCAGCTGGATGGCCTGGCGGGTCAGGGAGAACGCCCCCGAAATCACCGCCTGCGAGGCAATTACCGTGGCCATGGTCGCCAGCCCGACCAACGGCAGCAGCGCCCAGCCGGGCGCCAGCAAGTAGAACGGGTTACGTGCCGCGTCCGGGTTTTGCAGCAGCAGCGCACCCTGGCCGAAATAGTTGAGCACCAACGCGGGCAGCACCAGGATGAACCAGGCGCGGGCAATCGGCTTGCGGCCAAAATGGCCCATGTCGGCGTACAGCGCCTCGGCACCGGTCAGCGCAAGCACCACCGCACCGAGAATGGCCACACCCATGCCGGGGTGCACCACGAAGAAGTTGACCGCCCAGCCCGGGTTGAAGGCCTTGAGTACTTCCGGGCTCTGCGAGATACCATGCACGCCCAGCGCACCCAGCACCACGAACCAGGTGACCATGATCGGGCCGAACAGCTTGCCGATCTTCTCGGTGCCGTGCTTCTGCACCAGGAACAGCGCCACCAGCACCACCAGCGAGATCGGCACCACCCAGTGGTCAATGCCGTCAAACGCCAGGCCCATTCCCTCCACCGCCGACAGCACCGACACCGCCGGGGTGATCATGCTGTCGCCATAGAACAACGAAGCGCCGATCAGGCCACAGATCACCATCAGCGTACGCAACCGCGGGTAGGCCGCTGTGGCCCGCCGCGCCAGTGCGGTCAGGGCCATGGTGCCGCCCTCGCCCTGGTTGTCGGCGCGCAGGATGAACATTACATATTTGAACGACACCACCCACAACAGCGACCACAGGATCAGCGACAGGATCCCCAGCACGCCATCATGGTTGACCGGCACCCCATAGCCGCCGGTAAAGACTTCCTTCAGGGTGTACAACGGGCTGGTGCCGATATCGCCATAAACCACCCCGACCGCCGCCACGAGCAGGCCCAGCGACCGCGCCGCGCCCTGCTTCCCCTCGTGCCCGCCCTCGGCGTGACTGCTTGCCTGAACCATCGACCACTCCCGCAGACGGCCATCACGGCCTTAAGTATTCACTCGCGCACAAGGCCCACTGGGGTACCTTCGCGCAACGGCGCGAAGCATAGCGCAGCGTTCGTCGTATTTCTGCTGGTCAAGCGACGTTACGCTCGCTAGAATTGCGCACTTTTTGATCAGAGGCGCCAAAAAGCGCCCGTCAAGATCGCCCGCGATTCCGGCCGGGCGACCTGCATTCAATACCGAGGTTAGTCATGTCCACCACGCCCACCACCCCCAAGGTAGGTTTCGTAAGCCTGGGTTGCCCAAAAGCCCTGGTCGATTCCGAGCGCATCCTTACCCAGCTGCGCATGGAAGGCTATGAAGTCGTGCCCACCTACGAGGACGCCGACGTAGTGGTGGTCAACACCTGCGGCTTCATCGACAGCGCCAAGGCCGAGTCGCTGGAAGTGATCGGCGAAGCCATCAAGGAAAACGGCAAGGTCATCGTTACCGGCTGCATGGGTGTCGAAGAAGGCAGCATCCGTGACGTGCACCCGAGCGTGCTGTCGGTCACCGGCCCGCAGCAGTACGAGCAGGTGGTCAACGCCGTGCACGAGGTGGTACCGCCACGCCAGGACCACAACCCGCTGATCGACCTGGTGCCGCCACAGGGCGTCAAGCTGACCCCGCGTCACTATGCGTACCTGAAAATCTCCGAAGGCTGCAACCACAGCTGCAGCTTCTGCATCATCCCGTCGATGCGCGGCAAGCTGGTCAGCCGCCCGGTGGGTGAAGTGCTGAGCGAAGCCGAGCGCCTGGTCAAGGCCGGGGTGAAGGAGATCCTGGTGATTTCCCAGGACACCAGCGCCTACGGCGTCGACGTCAAGTACAAGACCGACTTCTGGAACGGCCGCCCGGTCAAGACCCGCATGCTGGAGCTGTGCGAGGCCCTGAGCAGCCTGGGCGCCTGGGTACGCCTGCACTACGTGTACCCTTACCCGAACGTCGACGACGTGATCCCGCTGATGGCCGCTGGCAAGATCCTGCCGTACCTGGACATCCCGTTCCAGCACGCCAGCCCGAAAGTGCTCAAGTCGATGAAGCGCCCTGCCTTCGAAGACCGCACCCTGGCGCGTATCAAGAACTGGCGCGAGCAGTGCCCTGAGCTGGTGATCCGCTCCACCTTCATCGTCGGCTTCCCGGGCGAGACCGAGGAAGACTTCCAGTACCTGCTGGACTGGCTGACCGAAGCCCAGCTCGACCGCGTGGGCTGCTTCCAGTACTCGCCGGTAGAAGGCGCACCGGCCAACGACCTGGGCCTGGAAGAAGTGCCGGACGACGTCAAGCAGGAGCGCTGGGACCGCTTCATGGCCCACCAGCAGGCCATCAGCACCGCCCGCCTGCAACTGCGCATCGGCAAGGAAATCGAAGTGCTGATCGATGAAGTCGAGGAGCAAGGCTCGGTTGGCCGCAGCTTCTTCGATGCCCCGGAAATCGACGGCAGCGTGTTCATCGATGGCGACCATGGCTTCAAGCCAGGCGACAAAGTGCGTTGCCGCGTGGTGGATGCCGACGAATACGACATGTGGGCAGAGCCTATCTGAAGCGGCTGAACCACTGAAAAGCCCCTGCCCCGCCATTGCGGAGCAGGGGCTTTTTTGTCAGAACGTGTGAAACAGCATCAGGCCGCCCTCGGCATCCGGGCTGGCATCCGAGAAGCCCTTGACCGCGTAGAGTTGAACTTTCCATTGCTGGTTGAGCTTGTGGGTCAGGAACAGGGTAAGTTCCTTGATCTGCGACCCCGTGGAGACCACTTTCTGCCGCCAGTCGTAGGAAGCGCCCGCCGAAGTGCCCGTAGCCACGGGTATTGCGAAACCGAGGCTGACAAATACCGGGTCGTCAAAATCACTGTCGGGCGGGTCGCCGAACTTCTTCCAGCCCAGTGTCGCGAAACCGGTGACCGGGCCAAAGCCTTTGGTGATATCGACCTGGGCGGTGTAGTCATACTCACCGGTACCCAGGCACTGGTCTTCATCGGCGGTGGGGAATTTGACCTTGCCGATCAGGTCGAGCATCAGGCCACCGTCACTGCCATCGAGCAGGGCGTACCCGGCGCTGGCAACCGTGTCACCCAGCCCGCTCTCCACACTCCGGCAGCCGCCGGGCAAGGGGTCACCATTGGGGCCTACTTCAGGGTTGGTGATGCGTAACCAGGGCACGGTGACCTTGTAGGTCATCGGACCTGTTTCGTACTTGCCGACCACGGGGACATACCAGATTTCCGAAGTGGTGCCCGTGCCATAGTCGCCGCTTGAATAGTCCATGCCGATGGCGGCGCTGAAAGTGTCGGCCACAGCCGACGCGCTGGTACATGACAGCAGACAGGCCAGAAGCGGGAGGGTGGGTCTCATCGGCACCTCAGTATCCTGTCGGGAAGTGTGGTCGGACTAACCCAGCCTAGTTGCCTAACGCCCTGATCGCTCTGGATGCTCTACTTTTTCGGCGGTCTCTACCTTTTCCGGCTTCTCGACCTTCTCTACTTTTTCAACTTTCTCGACCTTTTCAGGCTTTTCGACCTTCTCTACCTTTTCGACTTTCTCTACTTTTTCAGGTTTTTCGACCTTCTCGACTTTTTCAACCTTCTCCACTTTCTCGACTTTTTCAGGCTTTTCGATCTTCTCTACTTTCTCTACTTTCTCTACCTTTTCGACCTTCTCAACCTTCTCTACTTTTTCAACCTTCTCGGCTTTTTCTACCTTTTCGACTTCAACCCTTTCCACCCGATCAGACCTGCCGCTGTTGCTGCTTTCGGGCTGCTCCACAGTTTCGACATGTTCTGACTTGCCAGACTTGTCCACGCTTGCAGCATCGCCATGCCCACTGGTCTCTTCGATAGCGCCGCGCCCACTGTGATCGTCACTGCCTTCGTTACGAACACGGTTCGACTCGCCAGTGCCATTATCACTGCTGGTGGACCCACCGGAGCCGCTGCTGTCGTGCTCGCTGCCATGCCCCGAGTGGCCTTTGTCCGGGTTATCGACGCGGCCATCCTGGAATTCCACGCGGGTTGCCCGCAGCTCGTGGGTGCCACTGAGCACGCCACTTACCCGAACACGCTGATCCAGCGACGGCTTGCCAACGATCACAGTGCCCTGCCCCAGCGTCACGTTGATGCCTGCCACCACCAGTTGCCGAGCCTGCGCACGCTGCACCAGCCCTTCGACCACGGTCTGCTGCACACGGCCAGCAAACGGCAGGCTCGGGTCTGGACGGGTTTGCGCCACTTCCAGCTGGCGCCCGGTCCACTGGCCACGCACCAGCACTTCCCGTGCGGGGGCTACGCGGGTACCCAGTTGCAGCCCTTGCAGGCTACCAGGACGATCGATTGCACCAATTGCACTGGCCTCTCGCAGGCCCGGTGCCCGCTCGATGCGGGTCGCCACCACTTCGCCCTTGGCATCGCGCAGCCCGCTGACCTTGACCGGCTCGCCTGGGCGCAGGCCTTCAGCCACCCGTGCGCCAGCAGCAAGCCGCACAGGTTGGCCCATGACCCGCAACGGGGCCGAAGCGTTGGGGAGTGCCGTCAGTGGCCCTTCGAAGACGTTCAGGATCGAGATGCGCCCTGCCTGCAGGCCGCTCTGGGTGGCAACGGCCTCCACCGCCACAACCTGCCCGATCGCCAGGTGAGCACTGCTGGCGGGTGCGCCGTTTTCACTCACCGGTACGTCCTTGCCGTAATGCACTTCCATGCCATTGACGCAGATCGAGGCGAACCCGGTAATGGTGCCGACGATGCCGGTACCACCGGTACCGCCCGGGCGCAGGATCGGTGCACCGGTACCGCCTACCCCGCCGCTGCCGTGATCGAAGTAGGTACCGTCCACACCATCGGCCACCGCGCCAGTACCGCCTGTGCCACCGGGGCGTTGCGGGAGCGGTGCGCCAGTGCCGCCGACGCCACCGTTGTCACTGCGCGCACCGGTACCACCCGTACCGCCCGGAAACTGCAGGCCGGCGGCGCCGGCCATACCCGCTTCCTCACGGCTGACACAAACCGGCGCTGCCGCTACCTCGGCAGGCATCACCAGGTTCAACCCGAAAACCAGGGCGAACGTGACGACACTGAAGCAGCGCGCAAGCGGAGTCATGGGCCGGGTGTCTTCGACAAATCGGGATCGGTAGCTTCAGTGTAGAAATAAAGCCCCACAGTGATGCGTTGACGTTGCTCGATGCCGGGCTCATCAACGCTTTCCAGATCTGCTGCGAGCCGGCTGAAGGCCAGCAGCGCCTGCATGCCGTCCTTGGCAACCACGTCACGCAATTGCTCGACGCTGGCCGGGCTCAGGGCATCGTAGTGCGTGCTGCGTTCAAAGAACGGCAGGCCTTCGCCACTGAGGTTGTGTACCGCTGCGCAAGCATGGTCATGCAGGTTGTGGCCGAAGTAAGCGGCCTTTTCATCAAAGCCTTTTTGCGGCACGAATGCCTGGGCCTCCAGGTGTACGCAATCCTGCTCATCGAGCCGGACGATGCCAAGGCGCAACCACTCATCCAGCACCACCCGGCCGCGGATATCGGTGCTGACCGTGGCCACCAGGGCATCGAATGAACAGTCGCCACCCACACTCGCCAAACGTGGCAAAGCCAGCGCCTGGCCAGGTGCCGAGCAGAACGGCGGGCTGGAGGTCCATGCATTGACCAACTGTGCGCCCAAGGTGATGTTCGCCGGCAAGGCCTCGTGTGCCATGCCACCTTCGCTGCGCAGCCGCCGGACATCCTTGCGATGCACGCCTGTGAGCAGGCTGATGCGGCTGTCGCTGGGCGGGGTGTCGTCCAGGCGAAACTCGCGGTCGGCCACGTCGACGAATACTTCCTTGAGCAGGTCGGCGAACAGGGTGTAGGTCACCCCTTTGCGCAACATCAAGCGCACCAGCGGGCGCATGACACGCCGCAGTGCGCTTAACATCGAAGGGGGTAAAGTCGGGCTGATCAACGCCTGTCAGCTCCTGCTGTTGTCATCACCCGGTTCGCCACCCACATGGTTGCCGCGATCGTCACCAGGTTCACCACCCACGTGATTGCCGTGATCATCGCCAGGCTCGCCGCCGACATGATTGCCATGATCATCCCCGGGCTCACCGCCAACATGGTTGCCATGATCGTCACCGGGCTCACCGCCAACGTGATTGCCGTGATCGTCACCGGGCTCACCACCCACGTGATTGCCATGATCATCACCCGCTTCAGCATGGTTGCCGCTGCGTCCAGCGTTTGAACTACCGTCGTGGCCGCTGCCACTGTTGCCGGCATGGCCGCCACCGTCGCCGCCACTGCCGTGGCCACCACCACCGCCACTTCCGCCGCCACCACCGTGGCCACCGCCACCGCCACTTCCGCCGCCACCGCCATGGCCACCACCGCCGCCGCTTCCGCCGCCACCGCCATGACCACCACCACCGCCTCCACCACCGCCATCTTTGGCATAGGCGCTGGAGCCTTGGGAAATCGAGTCAGGGATCAACACAATGGACGCTGACAGCACGCCAGCCACGGCAGCCGCTAGCAGGGCCTTCTTGAACAGCAGGTGGATTTGCATAGTCCGTCTCCAGGTCGTCGCCACGAGAACGCAAAACAGTCATTAATCTTGTTGTGAGGTTTATCTTTTCTGTGCGTGGGATTTTTTCCCACGTTTAATTAATAGACCTCAGCGCCCCGCCCTTCAAGTGCAGCACGGACAAGCCGACCGGTGGTTGGGCTGCTATGTTTTCCCCATCGCCATGGAGGACCACCGGCATGCCCGCGCTACTGACGTTGCAAACTCCGCGCTTTAGCGACTACAACGAGCTGGTACAGGTGTGGGAGGACTCGGTACGCGCCACCCATCTGTTCCTGCCAGAAGGCTACATCCTGCTGCTGCGCGAGCACGTGCTGCGCCGCTACCTCGACGCGGTGATGCTGGTCTGCTGCAGGGACAGGCAACGCATCTGTGGTTTTGCCGGGGTCGCTAACGGCCGCGTGGACATGCTGTTCGTCGCGCCAGCCTACCGTGGCCAAGGGGTTGGCAAGCGCCTGCTGCACTACGCGATCGACGAACTGAACGCCGAACGCCTGGACGTCAACGAACAGAACCCGCAAGCCTTGGGCTTCTACCTGCATGAAGGTTTCGAGGTGGTTGGCCGCTCGGAAACCGACGGCCTGGGCCAGCCCTACCCGCTGCTGCACATGCACCTGCGCAAAACGGCGTAAATGACACAGATTCCCAGCCCCTCCACCGCTCAGGCAGGTACAATGCTGGCCTTTCCCTGCCTTTGCGAATTGCCGTCATGTCCGAACCCGTCCGCCTGTCCAAACGCCTTATCGAGCAGTTGGGTTGCTCCCGCCGCGAGGCCGAGTTGTATATCGAAGGCGGCTGGGTAACCGTCGATGGCATGGTCGTCGAGCAGCCGCAGTTCAAAGTCGACCAGCAGCGCGTCGAACTGCTGCCGGGTGCCCGCGCCGAAGCGCTGGAACCGGTGACCCTGCTGATGAACCAGCCAGCCGGTATCGACAGTGAAACCGCCCGCGCCAGCATGAACATGGGCAGCCTCAGCGAGGCTCACCGCGAAGGCGTGCGCGCCCTGCACGGGCATTTTGCCCGGCAGGACTGCGTGGCGCCGCTGGAGCGCGGCGCCACGGGCCTGCAGGTATTCACCCAGGACTGGCGGGTAACGCGCAAGATCAACGCCGACCTGCGCCGCCTGGAGCAGGAGTTCATCGTCGAAGTGCGCGGCGAAACCACGCCCCAGGCGCTGGAACGCCTGGCGCGCGGGGCTACGCGCAATGATCGCGAACTGCCCAAAACCAAAGCCAGCTGGCAAAACGAGACCCACCTGCGCATGGTGCTGAAAAACCCGCAACCCGGGCAGGTCGCCGAGCTGTGCGCCTACCTGCGCCTGGAACTGGTCAGCATGCGCCGCATTCGCCTGGGTGGCGTATCGATGGGCAAGCTGCCGCTGGGCCAATGGCGCTACCTGGCTACAACCGAACGTTTCTAAGCAATACGCCACGCACACGCGTGGCACCTGAACAGGATTCTGCAGCAATGAACCACAACGATGTCCTGCGCAGCCTGCGCTACATGCTCAAGGTGAACGACGCCAAGATGGCCGAGATCATCGGGCTTTCCGGCCTCGAAGTGCATCCCCTGGTGCTGGCCACCTACCTGAAGAAGGAAGAAGAGGAAGGCTTTGTGCGCTGCCCTGAACGGGTAATGGCGCATTTCCTGGACGGGCTGGTGATCTACCGCCGCGGCAAGGACGACAGCCGCCCACCGCAACCGGTCGAGCTGCCAGTGACCAACAACCTTGTCCTCAAGAAACTGCGGGTTGCTTTCGAACTCAAGGAAGAGGACCTGCACGCAATTCTCAAGTCGGTCAACTTCCCGGTCAGCAAGCCTGAACTCAGTGCGCTGTTCCGCAAGGCCGGCCATGACAACTACCGGCCGTGCGGCGACCAACTGCTGCGCAACTTCCTCAAGGGCCTGACCCAGCGCGTGCGCGCCTGAGTGGCCATGCAGCATACGGTTGCCCCGGTCGGTATCGTCCGCTCCTGCTTCAAGGAAAAATTCGCCATCCCGCGCCAGCCCCAGCTGGCGCCCGCAGCGCGCGGTGTGCTGGAGCTACTGCCGCCGTTCGACCAGGGTGATGCGGTTGAAGGCCTTGAGCAGGTCAGCCATGTCTGGCTGCTGTTCCTGTTCCACCAGGCCCTGGAAGACAAACCCCGCCTGAAGGTACGGCCACCACGCCTGGGTGGTAACAAGAGCATGGGGGTGTTCGCCACCCGCGCCACCCATAGGCCCAACGGCATCGGCCAGTCGGTGGTGCGCCTGGAGGGTGTGGAGCCTGGGCGCCTGCTGCTGTCCGGGATCGACCTGCTCGACGGTACACCGGTACTCGATATCAAGCCCTATGTGCCCTACGCCGACAGCATTGCCGGCGCCAGCAACCAGATGGCCAGCGCAGCGCCCGCCGCGATTGCCGTGGAATGGGGCGACAACGCCCTGCCCCAGGCCCGCGAGCATGCATTGCGGCTGGGCGAGCCGCTGGTGGAACTGATCGAGCAATGCCTGGCGCAAGACCCTCGGCCCGCCTACCAGCTGCCGCCCCCGGAGCGCGTGTACGGGGTGAAGTTCTGGGATGTCCAGGTGCGCTGGCATTACCCTCAGCCGGAGGTGATCCGGGTGTTGGAGGTAGTGTTGGCCTGACCTCGATTCAGGCCTGTTCGCTGTCCCTTGTAGGAGCGGCCTTGCGTCGCGACAGGGCTGCGTAGCAGCCCCGGCGATCTTGCAGGGTTTCGGAAATCCTGGGGCCGCTACGCGCCCCGATCGCGACACAAGGCCGCTCCTACAAGGGGAACGCATATGCATGAAAAAGGCGACCCGAAGGTCGCCTTTTGCGTTCTACTGCCCCGCGATCAGCGGGCTGGGCCTTCGGCGACGCCCAGGTCATCGGTAGGACGGGTATCGACCAGCGGTGCACCACCGGAAGCCAGTTCCGAGGCCAGCTTGTCGTTGTCCATTTCCTTGACCCACTTGGCCACGACCACGGTGGCAACGGCGTTACCTACCAGGTTGGTCAGCGCACGGGCTTCGGACATGAAGCGGTCGATGCCGAGGATCAGCGCCAGGCCGGCAACCGGCAGGTGGCCAACGGCCGACAGGGTAGCGGCCAGTACGATGAAGCCCGAACCGGTCACGCCGGCAGCACCTTTGGACGCCACCAGCAGCACCAGCAGCAGGGTGATCTGGTGGGTGATGTCCATGGTGGTGTCGGTGGCCTGGGCGATAAACACCGCAGCCATGGTCAGGTAGATCGAGGTGCCGTCCAGGTTGAACGAGTAGCCAGTCGGGATGACCAGGCCAACCACCGACTTCTTGGCACCCAGGCGCTCCATCTTGGCCAGCATGCGTGGCAGCGCCGATTCCGACGAAGAGGTACCCAGCACGATCAGCAGTTCTTCACGGATGTAGCGGATCAGCTTGATGACGCTGAAGCCGTGGGCGCGGCAGATACCACCCAGCACCACCAGCACGAACAGCAGGCAGGTGATGTAGAAGCAGGCCATCAGGTAGCCCAACTGCACCAGAGAACCCACGCCGTACTGGCCGATGGTGAAGGCCATTGCGCCGAAGGCACCGATCGGAGCCAGCTTCATGATCATGTTGATGATGTTGAACATCACATGGGCAAAGCGGTCGATCAGGTCCAGCACCGGCTTGCCGTAGCTGCCCAGGCGGTGCAGGGCGAAGCCGAACAGCACGGAGAACATCAGCACTTGCAGGATGTCACCGTTGGCGAAGGCGCCAACCACGGTGTTGGGGATGACGTTGAGCAGGAAGCCGACGGTGGTCTGCTGCGCGCCGGCGGCGGCGTAGGCAGCCACGCTGCTGGCGTTCAGGGTGCTGACGTCGATGTGCATGCCAGCGCCTGGCTTGACCACGTTGACGACGACAAGGCCGATGATCAGGGCGATGGTGGAGACGATTTCAAAGTACAGCAGCGCGTAGCCGCCGGTCTTGCCGACCGACTTCATGCTCTGCATGCCGGCGATGCCGCTGACCACGGTACAGAAGATGATCGGGGCGATGACCATCTTGATCAGTTTGACGAAGCCGTCACCCAAGGGTTTGAGGGCGACGCCCGTTTCGGGGTAGAAGTGGCCGAGCAGAATGCCGATGGTGATGGCAACGATCACCTGGACATACAGGGATTTGTACAGCGGCTGACGTGTCGTCATGGCTCATTTTCCTCAAGTGTGCCGGTTCACCCTTCCCAGGGTGATGGGGCACCTGAATCGCTAACCCTCCTGCACCTGGAGGGATTTGTCGTTGTGTTCGAGCTGCCTGGGCAGGCCTCTGACAGGATCAATAGCAAGGGTGGTGCCAAAATGCCCATGAAGGGTGCAAAGGCCGTGTTTGCTAGGGATAAATGCCCAACGACGGGGCGAATTGCCTGAGGAAGGCTGGCGGATTTCCGCCCGTTGGCGGGATTTGTACAGGGGTGTTGGCGGGAATCCGCCCTTTGTGGTTTGCCTGTGCCGGCCCTTTCGCGGGCTTGCCCGCTCCCACAGGGACCTTGCTGCATTCAGACCCTGTGCAATACCTGTGGGAGCGGGCAAGCCCGCGAAGAGGCCGGTACAGGTAAAGGAGTCACTCCAGATTGAAGGTGATCCTGAACGCCGCCCCACCCAAAGGCGAATCCCCCAGGCTCAACTCGGCGTCATAGCTGTCGACGATGTCCTTGACCACCGCCAACCCGATGCCCTGCCCCGGGTGCTGGCTGTCCAGCCGCTCGCCACGCTCCAGAATGCGCTCACGCTGATCGGCCGGCACCCCCGGCCCATCGTCCTCGATACACAAGGTGATCTGCCCGGGTGCGTGCTCCAGGCTCACCCGTACCTCTCCCAGGCTCAAGCGGTAGGCGTTTTCCAGCAAGTTGCCCAGCATCTCCAGCAATGCGCCCTGCTCCATCGGCACCTGCGCCGCATCGGGCAACGCCAGCGCCACGTTCACCCGCTTGTCCCGGTAAACCTTGGCCAAGGTGCTGCACAGGCTGTCGAGCAACGGCCGCAACCTCACGCTGTGACGCACCAGGCCACTCTTGCGCAGGCTGGCGCGTTGCAACTGGTAGTCGATCTGCTGGCTCATGCGCTCGATCTGGCTTTGCAGCACCCGTGCCTGCTCGCGTTCGCCGCTACGCTGCTGCAGGCTCTCGCCCACGCCTTGCAACACGGCCAACGGCGTTTTCAGGCTGTGCGCCAGGTCATCCAGCGAATCACGGTAGCGTGTGCGCTGCTCACGTTCACTGCGCAACAGGCGGTTGAGCGAACGGGTAAGGCGCAGCAACTCACGAGGGTGCTCGCCGCTCAAGCCATCGCGTGCTCCCGACTCCACCTCATCCAGCTCGTGGCTGAGCCGGCGCAGCGAGCGCAGCCCCCAGGTCAGGCCTGCCCAAAGCAGCGCCATCAGCGCCAGCAAGGCTGCACCGAAGCCAAGGTAGAGTTTTTCCCGCAGGCCATTGAGGGTGGCCTTGTATTCGCTCACCGGCTGCAGGGCGACAATGCTGTAGGCGGCGCTCTGGCCACCCAACAACTTGATCTCGACGTCGTAGACGAAGAACTCTTCGCCATCGGCCTGATGGATACGGGCAAACTCGTTGCCGCGCCCGTCGTAGCGTGGGCGGTAGTTGATGTGCCGGTCAGCGGTGGCCCGCGACTGCCAGACCAGGTTGCCGTCGCGGTCGAAGATGTAGCCGAGCAGGCCGGTGTACGGCAGGTTGTAACGCTCGTCCGGCAGCAGCGTGGGCATCTGCAACTGGCCATGCTCGATGCGTGCAGCGGAAATCAGCGTGGTCACATCCGAAGCCAGACGCTGCTCGATCGACTCCTGCAAGGCCAGGCTGAAGGCTTTCTGCAAGGCTGGCAGCAGCGCCAGCATGAACAACAGCGCCAGCACGGCGGCGGCCAGCATCAGGCGCACCCGCAGCGAGCGGATCATCGGCAGCGCTCGGTGAACAGGTAACCCAGGCCGCGCACGGTGTCGATGGGTTTGAAGCCGTTTTCGCCCTCAAGCTTACGGCGCAGGCGGCCTACCAGCACTTCGATGACATTGGGGTCGCGCTCCTCGTCGCCGGGATACAACTGCTCCATCAGGCGGTCCTTGGCTACCACCTGCTGATGATGGCGCATGAGGTATTCGAGAATGCGGTATTCGTAGGCGGTCAGCGCCAGGGGCTGTTCGTCGAGGGTCGCCTGCTTGCGGTTGAGGTCGAGCACCAGGGGGCCAGCGGCGATGGTCGACTGGGTGAAGCCGCTGGAGCGGCGTAACAAGGCATTCAGGCGCGCTTCCAGCTCTTCGAACTGGAACGGCTTGACCAGGTAGTCGTCGGCGCCGGCGGCCAGGCCTTCGACTTTGTCCTGCCAGTTGCCACGGGCGGTGAGGATGAGGATGGGGAAGGTCTTGTCCTGGCTGCGCAAGCGCGTGATCAGCTCCAGGCCACTGATGCCGGGCAGCCCCAGGTCGATGATGGCAAGATCGAAGTGATATTGCCCGGCCTGGTACAGGGCCTCTTCGGCGTCGGCGACGGCCTCGACCACATGGCCGCTTTCGCCCAGGCGGGTGTAGAGGTGATGGCGAAGCAGGGCTTCGTCCTCGACCACCAGCAGTTTCATGTGCAGCTCCTTATGTGTATTGCCTGTACCGGCCCTTTCGCGGGCACGCCCGCTCCCACAGGAATCGCACAGTTTCCAAGACTGGTGCGGTACCTGTGGGAGCGGGCGTGCCCGCGAAGAGGCCGGTACAGGATAGCGCGGCTCGCCCGTCAGAACTTGTAGCTAGCTGCCAGGTAAGTCTGCGCGCTGCTGGTCAGGCGCAGGGTGCCGTCCTTCGGCCCACCTCGCTCACCCACTTCGGTCGCGGCGTTGGTACGCAGGTAACGGTAGCCCAGTTCGACCGACGCCTTGTCGGTGATGTCCTGGATCACGCCGGCCTGCAGGCCGTAGGCGTAACCGTAGTCGGTATCACGGCTGGCACCTGGCGAGTCCTGGGTGAGCTTGGTCACGCCCAGGCTGCCACCGCCAAACAGCTTGGTGGTGTCACCCACCGGCAGGAACAGGTCATAGCTGCCCAGCAGGTTTTCCTGGCGCAGCTTGAGGCCGCTGTGGTCGCCCGAGACGTTGTCGTAGGTCATGTAGTAGCGGCCCTGGTCATTGATCTTGCCCAGGCGCACGCCCCAGGTGTCGTCCTTGCCAATGATGCCATCAGCGTTGAGGTTGTCGGTATTGCGCTGCAGCAGGCCCGACTTGCGAACCTTGTCGCTGGTCTGGCCGTAGGTCAGGCTGGCAAAGTTGTCATCAGCGGCCTGGGCAGTGGTGATGCCAGCGGCACAGACGGCCATGGCGGCAAGCAGGGTATTGAAGGTTTTCATGGCTGGGTACTCCAGTTGGGTGCGCTGTTTCGGTCTGGAAGCTAGAGTAAGCAGGGCACCCTGAACCGCGACTGAACCCTGGCTGAACCTCGGCTGAACGAACCGTCTGCAAGACAAGGAGTAGTAAACATGCGTGCCCTGCTGGCCCTGACCCTGATGTGCAGCGCCGCCCTCGCCCAAGCGGCGGTACAAACCCGTGAAATCCCCTACCAGGACGCCGACGGCAATCGCCTGGTCGGCTATTACGCCTACGACGACGCCGTCGAGGGCAAGCGCCCCGGCATTGTCGTGGTGCATGAATGGTGGGGGCTGAACGACTACGCCAAGCGCCGCGCCCGCGACCTGGCGGCACTGGGCTACAACGCGCTGGCCATCGACATGTATGGCGACGGCAAGCACACCGAACACCCGCAGGACGCCCAGGCGTTCATGGCCGCTGCAATGAAGGACCCCGCAAAGGCAGCAGCGCGCTTTGACGCCGGCCTTGAATTGCTAAAGCTGCAACCGAATACCAACAAGCATCAACTGGGCGCTGTCGGTTACTGTTTCGGCGGCAAGGTGGTGCTCGATGCCGCCCGCCGGGGCGAGAAACTGGACGGTGTGGTGAGCTTTCATGGCGCCCTGGCTACCCAGACACCGGCAAAACCTGGCGTGGTACGGTCCGATATCCTGGTCGAGCATGGCGCGGCGGACAGCATGGTCACCCAACAGCAGGTGGAGGCGTTCAAGGCGGAAATGGACGCGGCCAAGGTCAACTACGAGTTCGTCAGTATCGAGGGCGCCAAGCATGGGTTTACCAATCCGGATGCTGACCGCTTGAGCCATGGCGAGCATGGTGGGCCGGACATTGGCTATAACAAGGCCGCGGACGAAAGCTCTTGGGCGGACATGCAGGCGTTTTTCAAGAAGGTGTTCAAATAAGGATTGCAATGGGCCGCTTTGCGGCCCATTGCCAGGGCAGGCACAATAGCCCCATGAACACACTCCCCGCCTGCTGTTCCCCGCTTCAGCACCACTGGCCCTTGCCCCGCCCACTCCCCGGCGCGGTGCTGGTCAGTTGTGCCTTCGACCCCGCCCTCCTGGCACCTGATGACTTCCAGCGCGCCGGCATCGTGCCCAGCGCCAGCCTGCAACGCTCGGTAGCCAAGCGCCAAGCCGAATACCTGGCGGGCCGTGTGTGCGCGCGCGCCGCGTTGCAGCGCCTGGACGGGCGCGACTATGTGCCAGGTACTCATGAAGACCGCTCGCCCATATGGCCAGCGGGCATCCGCGGCTCGATCACCCATGGCAAAGGCTGGGCCGCCGCCGTAGTTGCCGCCGAGGGCAGCTGCCAAGGCCTGGGGCTGGACCAGGAGTCGCAGCTGGATGACGAGCGCGCCGAACGGCTGATGGGCGAAATCCTTACCCCGCCCGAGCTCGAACGCCTGGACCGTAGCCAGCTCGGCCTGACGGTCACCTTGACCTTCTCGCTGAAGGAAAGCCTGTTCAAGACCCTCTACCCGCTAACCCGCCAGCGCTTCTACTTCGAGCACGCCGAAGTGCTGGAGTGGTCCGCGGATGGCTTGGCCCGCCTGCGCCTGCTCACCGACCTGTCGCCACAATGGCAGCACGGCGCAGAACTGCAGGGCCAGTTCTGCCTGCAAGACGGCCACCTGCTCAGCCTGGTCAGCGTCTGACCCTTACAGCGGTGCCTGCTGGCGTGGCCAGCTCAAGCTGAAGCAGGCACCGCCCAGCGCCTCACTGCGCCCCACCGTGGCCCGCCCGGCGTGCCAGTAGATGATCCGCCGCACAATCGACAGGCCCAGGCCATGCCCACCCGAGGCCCGGGTACGGCTGTCGTCGAGGCGGGTGAACGGGGTGAAAATACGGTCCCAGAAACCCTCGGGGATGCCTGGGCCGTCGTCTTCCACATCAATACGGCAGCGTTGCTGCCCCAGCTGGTAGGTCAGGCGCACTTCGGACTCGGCGTGGCGCATGGCATTGCCTACAAGGTTCTGCAAGGCCCGATGCAGGTAACGTGGCTCGGCCTCGACCCACGCGCCTTCGGCATCCGCACCCTGGCAGTCGCCACGCACCACCCGCACCTCGGCACGCAACGGTGCCAGCTCTTCGATCACGCGGTCCAGCAAGGCATCCAGATCGACCCGCTGAAACTTCAAGGCCGGCGCGCCCTGCTCCAGGCGGGCATAGGTCAGCATTTCGTCGACCAGCTTGTCGAGGTCCTGGATATCGCCATCCATGCCCGCCAGGTGCTTGGCCCGCGCCTGTTCGGTGGTGGCCGTTTCGATCATCTCCAGGCCAAAGCGCAGGCGCGCAACCGGGGTGCGCAGCTCGTGGGACACCGCCCGCACCAGCTCGCGCTGCATGGTCAGCGAGCGCTGCAGGTGCTCGGCCATGCCATTGAAGGCGGCGGCCAGGCGCCCTACCGAGTCAGCGTCGCCGGCCGGCACTCGGGTGTCCAGGCTGCCCTGGGCGATGCGGGTGGCGGCAACCTCCAGGCCCGACACGCGGCGCTCCAGCTGGCGCACCAGCAGGTAGACCACCAGGCCGATCAGGCACAGACCCAGAAAGGCAATCAGGATCAGCAACTGCGGCGGGTAGGGGTTGAGCTGGTACAACGGGCCGATCTCCAGCACCCAAGGCGAACCTGATAGCCCGGCAAATACACGGATCGAATCGCCATCCCTGCCCAGCGCCATCACGGTGTCGCCCTCCTCGACCCGACGGCGCTGGTCATCGTCCAGGCTTACCCGCTCGATGCGCTGGAGGGCGACACCAAAGCCGAAGCCCTTCTCCTGCTTGATCTGTGCAAGCCGTTGCTGCTGTTCGGTTACCGGGTAGCGCACCAGCTCATCGGCCAGCAGATACAGGGTAGCCCGCGCCAGCTGCTCGCTGATCTGTTTGATCTGCGCCACCAGCATGAGGTCTTCCTGGCCAACCTTGCGTAGCACTTGTGCCGCATGCGGGCCAGTCTTTTCCACCACCACCAGGCCACGGTACAGCCGCGCCCGCTGGCCGCCATCGAGGGTGCGCGCCGTGATGGGTTGCAGCGCCAGCGGCACGCCCAGCAGGCGCTCCCAGATCAGCAGCGAGCGCTTGCGTTCGGTGTCGTTCTGCTGCGCGAGGTTGTCGGCCATCAGGCTGAAGGTGCCCTGGGCCAGGCCCTCGCGGTGTTGAGCGGCGCGTACTTCGTTCACCAGGTGCAGGCTGAGTACGCCGAGCAGCGCCACCAACACCAGCACGGCCAGCATGCCACCGTAGATACGCAGGAAGATCGAGTTGTTCATGGGGCCTCGCCAACGAACAGGTAGCCCTTGCTGCGCAGGGTCTTGATCAGGCGCGGCTGAAGTGGATCATCGCCGATCTTGGGGCGGATTTTAGAGATGCGGATGTCGATGGACCGGTCCTGGCCGTCGTAGCCCACGCCGCGCAGCGCGGTGAAGATCTGCTCGCGGGTAAGTACCCGCCCAGCGTTGCTGGCCAACAGCCAGAGCAGGTCGAACTCGGCGCCGGTCAGCTCGATCAACTGTTCGCCCAGGCGCGCCTCGCGCAGGCGGTTGTCGATACGCAGGGCGCCGAAGGCCAGGTCCTGGCGCTTGTTGTCCGCGGCCTCGCTGCGGCGCAGCAGGGCCTGGATTCGCGCCAGCAGCAGCCGTGGGCGTACCGGTTTGCACACGTAGTCGTCAGCCCCCAGGTCCAGGCCCTGGACCTGGTCGAGTTCGTCACTGCGGGCAGTGAGCATGAGGATCGGGCCGGGGTACTGGCTGCGCACTCGGCGGCAGATGCTCAGGCCGTCTTCGCCGGGCAACATGAGGTCGAGGATGACCAGGTCGGGCTGGCTGTCGACGATGCGCCGTGCGGCGCGGGCACCGTCGCCCTCGACGCTGACCTCGTAGCCGTTGGCCTGCAGGTACTCGGCGGTGAGTTCGGCCAGGCGCTGGTCGTCTTCGACGATGAGGATGCGGGGGGTGGGGTGGTCCATGGCCTCTGCCTTTAATTGTTGTTTTTCTGTTGCCTGTGCCGGCCCCTTCGCGGCTAAAGCCGCTCCCACAGGTGCTGCACAGGTTTCAAAAGCGGTGCGATCCCTGTGGGAGCGGGTTCACCCGCGAAGGGGCCGGCACAGGCAACATAACCCTTTAACCAAAAGGCAACATCCCCCTCGGATACTACGTCCCACCATAAGCACTGCCAACCCGCCCACAGGCCCCTCGACTGAACCGTTTTTTGTGGTAGGGTGCGCCCCCGAAAAAAACTGCCCTGGGGCAGCAAGGCGCAGAAAAATACTGCAAACCACTTGGCACAAGGCCTACAGCGAATACTCACCATTCACTCACAAAGTACGCACACGTTATCCACAGGCGCTCGCCTTGCAAAGCCCCCAATACCGCATTATCTTGTATCCCGATCGCAGCGAACCACTAGATGTTGGGGTTCGTGCAAAATCACACACAAAAGTCAACCCGCAAGATAAAGCTATTTTCCGGGCTGAACTTCAGGTGATTTCAGCAGCCAAACCGCTCCTGCGGAGGCGACCGAGGCAAGCCCATCCAGGGCGTTGTTCGGGTATGAGTGTTGTAGGCACCGCCTGGCACTCATCAGCACCGGTTTTTGGGGTTTCATGCCCAGAACCTTTGACTTCGGCCAGGGAGCGGCAAGCTATTGCCCCTTATTCCTGAGTCTGTCCCGAAGTCGGTACGCCCACGCGGGCGGATGCGCATGCATTGCGCATCCCCGCCGGGCAATCGAGCAAGTGGACGGAACGGTGGGCGCCCAAAAGGCGCCTGAACAATATAGAAACTGTGGAGACACCCACCCATGCAAACCGACACAACTCGCGAGAACCCGCAAGCCAAGGTGCCGCAGGCCGCCGATTCCAACCAGGATCTGGCCGCCACCGCCCCTGGCCAACTGCGTGTGATCAAGCGCAACGGCACTGTCGTCCCTTACACCGACGACAAAATCACCGTGGCCATCACCAAGGCGTTCCTCGCAGTTGAAGGCGGCACCGCTGCCGCTTCGTCGCGCATCCACGACACCGTCGCGCGCCTGACCGAACAGGTTACCGCCACGTTCAAGCGTCGCATGCCATCGGGTGGCACCATCCACATCGAAGAAATCCAGGACCAGGTCGAACTCGCCCTGATGCGTGCCGGTGAGCAGAAAGTCGCCCGCGACTATGTGATCTACCGCGACCAGCGTGCGAAAGAGCGCGCCACCCGTGCCAACACCGACTCGGTGGTCGAGCCGCACCCGAGCATCCGCATCACCCTGGCCGACGGCAGCCTGGCGCCACTCGACATGGCCCGCCTGAACACCATCATCAACGAAGCCTGCGAAGGCCTGGCCGAAGTCGATGGCGACCTGATCCAGCGCGAAACCCTGAAGAACCTGTACGACGGCGTGGCCATCAAAGACGTCAACACCGCCCTGGTAATGACCGCCCGTACCCTGGTAGAGCGCGAGCCGAACTACT